>NZ_JBOGDD010001014.1:0-7062 GCF_050701675.1 Mycobacterium sp.
CGACTCGAGTTGGCACAGCGGTACGCCGGCATACTCGCGGGCGCCGGTATCGAGCGCGGGCTGATCGGCCCGAGTGAAGTCGAACGCTTGTGGGATCGTCACATCCTCAACAGCGCGGCCGTCGGTGAACTGTTGACGGACGATGAGCGCGTAGCGGACGTCGGGAGCGGCGCCGGCCTTCCTGGCATACCGCTCGCGCTTGCGCGACCGGGCGTGAGTGTCACGCTGATCGAACCGCTCCTGCGCCGCGCCGACTTCCTGTCAGAGGTGGTCGAGCTCCTCGGGTTGGGTGTCGTCGTCATTCGCGGGCGGGCTGAGGAACCATCGGTTCGTCGTGAAGCCGGCGACATCGACGTGGTTACGTCCCGGGCCGTCGCGTCTCTCGATAAGTTGACCCGATGGTGTCTCCCGTTGCTCCGGCCCGGTGGTCGCATGCTTGCCATGAAGGGCGAGCGGGCTGCCGCGGAGGTCGATGAACACCGTCGCGCGATGAAGTCATTGGGTGCCGTGGACGTGAAGGTGATGGAATGTGGCGTGAACTATTTGACTCCGCCCGCAACCGTGGTCGTGGCGGTGAGGTCGGCTCGGGTAGCGGGCTCCCGGCCGGCGGGCAGGAGCGGAGCGACCCGGGAGTCAGATCAGCAGGGCACGAACCGCGGACCGCGGGACGAACGATCACCACGGCCGAACCGGTCGACGAGGAGGAGCAAGTGACGCCACCGCCAAGAGGCGCGGGGGAGGCACCCGATGCTCAGCCGCTCAAGCCCTCGCCGAATGTTTCACGTGAAACATGGCAGCCGCCCGTCGAGGAGGCATGGAAGGAGCCGACGGCTGCGGACACCCCAATTGGGGCGGAAGCCGAGCGCGCGGTGCGCATACTGCACAACGCGAAGGGGCGGCAACTACGGCGGCCGCCGCACCAACGGGTCTTCACGATTGCCAACCAGAAGGGTGGAGTCGGCAAGACCACGACCGCGGTGAACGTCGCCGCTGCTCTCGCCTTGCAGGGTTTGCGAACCCTCGTCATCGATCTCGACCCGCAGGGCAATGCGAGTACCGCGCTGGGGGTCGATCACCGTCCCGGCACACCTTCGTCGTACGAAGTGCTGATCGGCGAGATCAGCATTGAAGCGGCGGTTCAGCAGAGCACCTACAACGATCTTCTGCATTGCGTGCCTGCCACCATCGATCTGGCCGGCGCGGAGATCGAACTCGTCAGCATGGTCGCCCGCGAGGGTCGTCTACGGAACGCGCTGGCCAGCCTTCGGGAGCACGACTTCGACTACGTGTTCATCGACTGCCCACCGTCGCTCGGCCTGCTCACGATCAACGCGCTCGTCGCGGCACCGGAGGTCCTCATCCCCATCCAGTGCGAGTACTACGCACTCGAGGGAGTGGGTCAGCTGCTCCGCAACATCGAGATGGTCAAGTCCCATCTCAACCCGCATCTCGACGTGACGACCGTCATCCTGACGATGTACGACGGAAGAACCAGACTGGCGGACCAGGTCGCCGAAGATGTCCGGGCGCACTTCGGAGCCAAGGTGCTGCGGACCGTGATCCCGCGCAGCGTCAAGGTGTCCGAGGCACCGGGCTACGGCATGACGATCTTGGAGTACGACCCGGGTTCGCGCGGTGCAATGAGTTATCTCGACGCCAGCCGCGAGATAGCGGAACGGGCCCACACCGGAACGAAGGGACAAACGCGATGACTCCGCCAGCCAAGCGAACCGGACTCGGCCGTGGACTCGCCTCGCTGATTCCGACCGGTCCCAGCGAAGGTGTGGATGGGCAGCGCACCCCGGGCATGGGCGACGCCGCAGCGGATGTCATGTACGGCGGTGCGCCGACGGCGGTCGTCGAACCGGTCAGCGACGTCGGTGCGGTCTACCGGGAGATCGACCCAGCGGTCATTGAGCCGAACCCCAAGCAGCCGCGCCAGGTGTTCGACGGTGAGGCACTGGCCGAACTCGTCCATTCCATCCGCGAGTTCGGACTCATGCAGCCGATCGTCGTGCGCGCACTCGACGGTGTCGAGGGGAAGCCGCGCTACCAACTGGTGATGGGGGAGCGGCGCTGGCGGGCCGCTCAGGAAGCCGGCCTGACGGCGATCCCCGCGATCGTCCGCGAGACAGCCGACGAAAGCATGCTGCGCGATGCGCTCCTCGAGAACATCCACCGCGCTCAGTTGAACCCGTTGGAAGAGGCCGCGGCCTACCAACAGCTTCTCGACGAGTTCGGCGTGACGCACGAGGAACTCGCGGTGCGGATCGGTCGATCCCGTCCGGTGATCACCAACATGATTCGGTTGATGCGCCTACCCATCGCGGTTCAGCGGCGGGTGGCGGCCGGAGTCTTGTCCGCCGGTCACGCCCGTGCACTCTTGGCACTGGACGCAGGGACCGAGAAGCAGGAGGAGCTAGCCGCCCGGATCGTCGCAGAGGGCCTCTCCGTGCGCGCGACCGAGGAGGCCGTGACCCTCGCGAACCGGGACGACGGAAAGGATCCGTCCCCGGCACAGCGGCGCAAGCCGATTCAGATGCCGGGCCTGCAGGACGTTGCTGAACACCTCTCCTCAGCGTTCGATACCCGGGTCACCGTGAGTCTTGGCAAACGCAAGGGGAGGATCGTGGTCGAGTTCGGCTCGGTCGACGACCTCCAACGCATAGTCGACCTTATGAACTCATCCAAGGCATGACCGTCCATACCGCGTAATTACGTCACTGTGACACATCGGCGCGCCCAGCCCGGCTCCGCCGACACTCTGAGGAGCTAATCCCTTGCGCAGCAACATAATTCGCCAGATGTCGGCGAGCGAAGCGACGGGGTATCCGCTGAGCTCCGGCGTGACGTTCCGGCAAGAAATCGAACCGCGCTCGTCGTCCGCTTCTATCCTGGAGTGGCGGCCACGGCCGTCCGGCCGATCAGAAACGCGGGGAGTCTAGTGTCAGCACGAATCACGCCGCTGCGGCTCGAAGGCTTCGAGCAGCTGCCCAAGCACGCGCGGCGATGTGTGTTCTGGGAGGTCGACCCGTCCACCCTGCAGGGTGACGATCACCTCGCCGACCCCGAGTTCGAGAAGGAAGCGTGGCTGTCGATGGTCATGCTGGAGTGGGGTTCCTGCGGACAGCTGGCAGTGGCGTGCGAGCCGGATCAAGCCGACTTCACTGCGTCGACGTCGAGCGGGGACGAGCCGTGTCTTGGGTTCGCGTTCTACGCTCCGCCGCGTGCGGTTCCGCGCGCCGGACTCTTCCCGACCGGACCCGTCAGCGCCGACGCCGTGTTGTTGACCACCGTGGGGGTCGAAGCCGGTGACGACGGCGAAGGGCTCACCCGCGCCTTGATGGCGGCGGTGGTGGGGGACCTGGTGCGACGCGGCGTTCGGGCGCTTGAGGCATTCGGGCGGACCGCCGAGGCGGCCGAACTCGCCGACCCGCAGAAGGTCTCGCCCGACCTTCGCTCAGCGGTCCAGGTTCTCGGCGACTGTTCGTTGGATGGGTGTGTCATCGACGCAGACTTCTTGGGAGACGTCGGATTTGAGATCGTCGCTCCGCACAGGTACTTCCCACGCATGCGCCTCGAGCTCGAGCAGGGGCTGGGCTGGAAGGCCGACGTCGAGGCTGCTCTCGAGCGGCTGCTGGAAAGCGCCCAACTGCAGCAGCCCGTGGGGGCCGGCGCGAGTTCTGTGCGTTTGAGAGCAGGTCAGCTCTGGGCTGCGCGCCCGGCGGACTGCTCGACAGAACGTTCGTGGGCCAGCAGTTCGGCGAAGGTGAACGTACCCGTCGGACGGTCGTTCTTGCCGAGCAGGTAGAGCCGCTTCACGGCGGCGAGGATGCCCTCGGCGAGGGAATCGCGCGCATGGGGCGACACCAGCAGCTCGCGGTCGTGCGGATTGGTGATGTAGCCGACGTCCACCTGGACGGTGGGCATGCGCGTCAGGCGAAGCAGGTCCCACGTGCGGCCGTGGGTACGACAATCCCGTAGTCCGGTGCGCGCCACCAGTTCTCGCTGGACGAAGTCAGCGAGATTGCGGCCGATGGTGGAGACCGAGCCATGTGCGTTGCCGAAGTGGAACGATGCGACGCCGTTGGCGGGGGAGCCGGGCAGCGCGGCACACCTGAGGCTGATCATCAGATCGGCGCCGACGGCGTTGGCCGTCGCGGCCCGCTCGGCGTCGGACGTACTACGGCCCACCGGCCGGGACAGGAACGTCTCCATGCCGATCGCCGTCATCCGGCCCTCGAGACGACTTCCCAAGTCCCACAGGATGTCTGCCTCACTGATGGGGCCCGTGGGACCGCTGAAGATGGGACCGTGATCGTCGCCGCCGCGGCCCGGATCGATGATGATGCGCTTACCCGACAGCCGTGGGCCGGAGCGACGAACCAACTCCTCCTCGCGGATGGCGTGGAGGGAGCCACCGGTCACCCTGGAACCGAGAAAGTACAACGAGCGCAACGTTTCTGGGCCGCAGATACCGTCCGGGTAGAGACCGTACTCCCGCTGATAGGACATCAGGCCGTTGTGCGTCTGAAGGCCGAAGTGGCCGTCGACCAGGTCGGTGTAGAAACCGAGGTCCTGCAAGCGGGCCTGCAGTGTCGCTACGTCGTCGCCGTACATCGGCGCACCGAACTGGTGGGCCAGGGTACGTGCCCCCAACCGGTAGGACGCCTCCTTGAGGGCACGGTAGGTCGCCTCACCCACGATGCCGTCGACGAGCAGTCCACGATGCTGTTGGAACGCTCGGACCGCATGGTCGATGTCCTCGTCGAACGCATCGAACGCCACGTGCTTTCCAGTGGTCAGATCCGCATCGGGGCTGTCCAGCATGCCCAGCGCGGCCAGTGCCGACCGAATCTCGACGACCGAGACCCCCCGATCCCCGCGGCGCACACTAGACATGAACAGGATTGTCGCAGACGGAGACGATAATTCGAAAAACCTCCAGGCCAATCAGGACCGCGGGTTCCGATCGGGAACGGCAAATCAAACGGCGTCAGACAGCTCGCGCAACAGCGCAGCCTTGCCCTTTGCGCCCACGATGCGCTTCACCGGCTTGCCGTCCTTGAAAAGGATCAGCGTCGGAATCGACACCACCTGGAAGTCGCGCGCCGTGGCCGGGTTGGCGTCGACGTCCAGCTTCGCGACGGTCAGCGCGCCCGCCTTCTCGGTGGCGATCTCCTCGAGTACGGGGGCGACCATCTTGCACGGGCCGCACCACGTCGCCCAGAAGTCCACCAATACCGGGGTGCTGCTGGAGAGAACGTCGGTCGAGAACGAATCGTCGGTGACGGCAACGGTCGCGCTCGTGGTCTCGCTCATGTGGTGCTCCTCGTGTCTATGAATCGGTTGAAGCGGGAGGGTTCAACTCTGGATCGTCTCTGGATCGTCCTTGTCGGCGAGCCAGCGCTCGGCATCGATCGCCGCCGAACAACCACTGCCTGCGGCGGTGATGGCCTGCCGGTAGGTGTGGTCGACGAGGTCCCCGCACGCGAACACCCCATCGATCGACGTGCTGGTGGTACGCCCCTTGACCTGGACGTATCCTTCGTCGTCGAGTTCGACCTTGCCGCTAACCAGCCCGGAACGCGGATCGTGGCCGATCGCCACGAAGACGCCCGTCACGGCAAGCTTGGACTCTTCACCGGTCACGGTGTCGCGCAGGCGCACACCCGTGACCTTGGGCTCGCCCTCCACCTCGGTGACCGTGGTGTTGAGCAGGAACGTGATCTTGGGGTTGGCCCTGGCGCGCTCGAGCATGATCTTCGACGCGCGGAACTCGTCGCGGCGGTGGATCAGCGTCACGCTGCGGGCGAACCGGGTGAGGAAGGTGGCTTCCTCCATGGCCGAGTCGCCGCCGCCGATGACTGCGATGTCCTGGTCGCGGAAGAAGAAGCCGTCGCAGGTGGCACAGGTGCTGACGCCGGTGCCGATGCGCTCCATCTCACCGGGGACGTCGAGCTGTCGCGCCGCCGCACCCATCGCGAGGATGACCGACCGGGCCTGAAAGGTCTCATCGCCGACGGTGACCGTCTTGATGGGGCCGTCGAGCGATACGTCGTCGACGTCCTCCATGCGGAGGTCGGCACCGAATCGCAGGGCCTGCTCGCGCATCTGCTCCATCAATTCGGGCCCGGTGATGCCGTCCTTGAAACCCGGGTAGTTCTCCACCTCGGTGGTGGTCATCAGGGCGCCGCCGAACTGCACCCCTTCGAAGACCAACGGATTGAGCTGGGCACGCGCGGCGTACACCGCGGCCGTATAACCAGCGGGACCCGAGCCAATGATGATCACATCGTGGAGCGTGCCCAAATCGGGGGAAGAGCTAGTCATGTCCGCCTTTCTACGTACGGCCTATAACACCAGCGTAAGCCCGCCTGTTCCATCCTTGCGTGCGGGACGCGTCATGTGTGGCTGACGACCGTGCTGGCGAGTAGACCGGTGTCGACGGAGCTGCAGTTCGGCGCAACCACGACCGCATTGACGCGGCTGGGCACGTCACCGGGGAGAAGCACTAGCACCCCGGGCCTGCCCATGACGTCGAGCGGTCGCGCGCCGAGCACGGGTGTGCCCGCCGAGTAGCCGAGCCCGATGAGACACGACGCCCGACGACGTGGGCTCGCGAGGGCGCCCAGGTCCTGGGGCTGGTTGAGCAGCGCGAGGAGTTCCGCGTCCGAAAGGGGGATGCCACCCGATGGGCGGGCCACCGTGATCGACGATGCGGTGGGCGCGGCACCGGACGGGCCAACGGAATCGTTGCGAAGGAGCATCACCGTGCCGACGGCGCCCGCGGCGATGACCGCTGCCAGACCCGACACGGCGGCAGCGGTGCTGAATCGCAGGACGGGAGCGCGGGCGGCGTGTGCCGTCCCTGGGCCGCGCCGATCGTGCACCCGGTTCGCCGGCGGGGGCTGATTGCGCAGGGCCGAGCCGACACGTGCCGTGACGTCGGCGGGAATGTCGGGTGCGGAGGCAGCGTCGACGCCGAGGTCGGCAACGTCGCGGCGCACGCGCTCCAGAGTCGAAAGTCGGCGGGCGACGTCCGGATCGGTGCGGACCCGG
>NZ_JBOGDD010001015.1:0-1928 GCF_050701675.1 Mycobacterium sp.
GGTCGGCGCACCGCACGAGAACGACGCATTCCTGAATTTCGCCACCCGCTGGATCGCCACCGGCGGAGCCGGTACTCAGATCACAGCCTGAACAGGGACGAGACACGATGGCTTCCTTCACCAGTACGGCAAGAGAGACGTTCGCGGCGTTCAAGGAACACCAAGGGCAGATTCTCGACGCCGACCTCGACGCCTTCTGGGAGACCCTGTCCCCCGCGACGATCGAGTTCATGATCGGCGAGTGGAAGGGCGGCGAATTCCCCACCGGCCACCGCGCGAACGGCTTCATGGAGCGCCTCAACTGGTTCGGCAAGACGTTCCACTCGGCGTCGGACGCCAAACCTCTGGTCTGCCTGGACGCCGAGGGGAACAAGTTCTCCAACGTCGAGGCCATGAAGGGCGAAGCCAGCCTGTGGCTCGAAGACTTCCGCGGCGAGGTGACCGCGTCCATGGTCTACGACGGGGCGCCGGTGCACGACCACTTCAAGAAGGTCGACGACAACGCCGTCATGGGCATCATGAACGGCAAGGGCTCGCTAGACGACAGCTCGGGATCGCCGCGTCATCTGTACTTCTACCTGGAACGGCTTTAGCCCCTATCGTCAACCGGATGAGGACGCGCGTTCTTGTCGCTGCGGCGACCTTCGTCGTCGCAGGCGTCATCACGGGCTGCGATCGCACCACACCGGGAACGGTGGCGATGACCACCGAGCCGGGGGGATCCACCCGCATCTCGACGTCGTCGCGGCCCACCACGTCGTCACCGCGGACGTCGACGCCGCGAACCTCGCCAGGAGCTCCCCCCTCGGGGGATGCCCTCGACGTGACGTGCAAGGAGTACGCCGGCCTCGACGAGGCCTCCCAGACCGCGCTCATCGAGGAGATCCTCAACGATGAGACCTCGATGCTCGGGCCTGGCGACGCGGAGATCGCGAAGTCCCTGGCGGACGCCGTGTGCACCTTCCTCCCGACGAGCAAGGTGAGCGAGGTCCTGCTCGGCGAACCGCCGCCGTAGGCCCGTAGCCTTTCGTGCCATGGGCGATGCATACGAATCCCTCACCGTCGACATCGACGACCACGTCGCGCAGGTGACACTGACGGGTCCCGGCAAGGGCAACGCGATGGGTCCCGCGTTCTGGGCCGAACTGCCATCGACGTTTGCCTCACTGGACGCCGATCCCGACGTCCGCGCGATCGTGCTCACCGGGTCGGGCAGGAACTTCAGCTACGGCCTCGACCTCGCCGCGATGGGCGGCACCCTGGCACCGGTGCTCGCCGACGGCGCGATGGCCAAGCAACGCACCGAGTTCCACACCAAGTTGAAGGCCATGCAGGGCACGATCACCGCGGTCGCGGATTGCCGCACCCCGGTCATCGCCTCGGTGCACGGGTGGTGCATCGGCGGCGGCGTCGACCTGATCTCGGCCGTCGACATCCGCTACGCCAGCGCCGACGCCAAGTTCTCGGTGCGCGAGGTCAAGCTCGCAATGGTCGCCGACGTGGGCAGCCTGGCGCGGCTGCCGCTGATCCTCTCGGAGGGACACCTGCGGGAATTGGCTCTGACGGGCCGCGACATCGACGCTGCCCGCGCCGAGAAGATCGGCTTGGTCAACGACGTGTACCCCGATGCCGACGCCTCGCTGGCCGCCGCCCACGAGACCGCAAGGGAGATCGCCGCCAACCCACCACTGGTGGTCCAGGGCATCAAGGACGTGCTCGACGAGCAGCGCATCGCCCGGGTGACGTCGAGCCTGCGGTACGTCGCGGCGTGGAACTCGGCGTTCCTGCCGTCGCAGGATCTGAGCGAGGGCATCACCGCGATGTTCGCGAAGCGGGCACCCGAGTTCAAGGGCGAATGACCTTGGCGTACCCGCGAACTCATCGCGGGCAGAGAGCGGTGGCGGAGGGATTTGAACCCCCGGACGGTG
>NZ_JBOGDD010001016.1:0-3440 GCF_050701675.1 Mycobacterium sp.
GAGCAGTTCGTTCACGATCAGAAGAAGACCGGCATCATCGATCACATGAACGAAAACCGTTGGGACATCCGCCCTTCGCCTCATCTCGGCACCGTCGAGGTGCGGATCTTCGACGGCGTCTCCAACGTCACCGAGCTGGGCGCGCTCGTCGCGCTGACGCACTGCCTGATCGTCGACCTGGACCGTCGCCTCGACGCTGGTGAGCATCTGCCGACCATGCCGCCCTGGCACGTGCAGGAGAACAAGTGGCGCGCAGCACGATACGGCCTCGATGCGGTCATCATCCTGGACGAGGACAGCAATGAGCGGCTGGTCACCGAGGATCTCGACGAGATTCTGAACCGGCTCGAGCCGGTCGCGAAGTCGTTGGGCTGCGCCGACGAGCTGGCCCAGGTGTCGAACATCTATCAGTCCGGCGGGTCCTACCAACGGCAGCGCCGGGTCGCCGAGGAACACGACGGGGACCTGAGGGCGGTCGTCGACGCGCTGATCGCCGAGCTGGTCCTGTAGTCCCGTGACGGTCCGGCCGATGTTCCCGCTGGAGTCCGTGCGACTGCCTGGCGAGGAGCTGCCGTTGCGCATCTTCGAGCCGCGCTACGGCGCGCTGGTCCGCGAATGCCTCAGCGGTGCAAGGGAGTTCGGTGTCGTGCTGATCGCCACAGGGCGCGAGGTGGGTGGCGAGGACACGCGGTGCGACGTCGGCGCGCTGGCGCACATCATGGACTGCCAGGACTTGGGTGACGGACGTTACCGACTCGAATGCGAGATGCGAGAGCGCATCCGGGTGACGGGTTGGCTCGACGACGACCCGTATCCGAGAGCCGACGTCGAGCCGTGGCCGGACGAACCGGGGACGACCGTGACGGGCGGGGACATTGGCGTCGTCGAGGACCGGCTGATGGAGGTGTTCGAGCGGATTGCGGCGGCGCAGAGCGCGACGCTGCCACCGCGCGGCCAGCTGCTCGGCGAGCCGGAGCCCGGCGACGACGCGGGAACACGCTTGTATGCGCTGGCGTCGCGGGTACCGATGGGACAGGCGGATCGGTACTCGGTACTGGAGGCGCCTACCGCGGCTGCCAGGCTCGATGTGCTGCGGGATGCCGTCGAGACCGTGGTCGCGATGATCGAGTTCCAACTCGCAGGGGAGTAGCTCCTACCGGCTGTCGACGAACTGTCGCAGCGTGTCGGCGAACAATCGCGGCTGGTCCACGGGAATCAGCGTCCAGGAGTCGTCCACCTCCACGAGTGTCGCGTCGTCGAACGTCTCGGCCAGTCGGTGGGCGTGGGCGAGCGGCATCATCTGATCGTCGCGTGCCCACACGATCAGCACCGGGCGGGTGAAGCGGGAGAGGCGACCGGCCCAGTCGAGCAGGATCCGACGCGCGGGCGTGCCGGTCGCGAACTTGACCAGGTCGCGACGGACCAGGGGGTTCTGCGTCGCGGGACGGAACCATTCGTCGTAGAGGCTGTCGGGGATTCCGCGCTGGCTCAGTCCGCCGTACGTCCTGCGGTTGTGTCGGAAGAACTTGGTGTGAAGCATCTTCGATAGCACCCAAACCCCGCCGGGAAGCCTGCACAGCAGGACCGCCGGTCGCGCGGGCTTGGGCGGGAAGTTGTCGAAGGCCTCACACGATGCCAGGACGAGTCGGGCGACGCGTCGATCCCGTCCGTCGGTGACGATGAATTGACCACCGCCCCAGTCGTTCAGCACCAGGGTCACCTCCTCGAGATCCAACGCGTCGAGGAAGTCGGCGAGGATGCGGGCCACACCGAGTTGGGTGAGATCGGCGTCCGCATTCATCGGCTCCGGATGCGCGCCGAGCGGCAGTGTGGGGGTGATGCACCGGTAGGAGTCCAGCAACGGAATCACGTCACGCCACACCGTTCCGGTCATCAGCAGGCCGTGGGTGAAGACGATGACGGGCCCGGCGCCGCCCGTGTCCTCGTAGTGAATCGGACCCGCCGGCACGCGTACAGAGATCAACGAACCACTCCTAGATAGATCGTTCTAGTTAGTCGCACGCTACACTCGGCGATGACCGCGGGGCAAGGGGAGGGAGTCGGCCGATGACACAGCCGGACACACGCGAGCGGATTCTCCTGGCGGCCGCCGAGTTGTACCGCAGGCAGGGCATGCCCGCGACCGGCCTGAAACAGATCGCGGCCACGGCGAGCGCAGCCTTCGGGTCGATCTATCACCACTTCCCAGGGGGCAAGGAGCAGATCAGCGAAGAGGTGATCCGCGCCGAGGGGGTTCGGTACGCACTGCTCGTCGGCGAGCAGCTCTCGGCCGCAACGGATCCGATCGTCGGCATCCCCGGCGTGTTCGAAGCCGCGGGAGCGCTGCTCGAAGCGACGGACTACGCGGAGGCCTGCTCGATCGAGACGATCGCGCTGGAGGTGGCGAGCACGAACGACCGACTGCGAGCCGCCACCGCCGAGGTCTTCGAGGATTGGACCGCGATGTTGGCGCACTGGTTCGCTGGTGCAGGCCTGGCCGAAGAGGACTGCCGACGGCTGGCGCTCGCTGCGCTGGGTGCCTTGGAAGGCGCCTTCGTACTCTGTCGCAGCCTGCGGTCGACGGAGCCGATGGCCGCGGCTAGTGCCGCGGTCCTTGCCGCAGCCCGCGCCACCACGGGTGCCGTGCACGACTAGGTGCCACTCGCGGTTCTAGAAAGGTGGGGGTGGTTCGGCGGCTTCGGCTGCAGCTCTTGCCTGTTCGGCCGCAACCTTGGCCTTGGCTTCTTGTTCGGCTTCGGCTGCGATGAGCGCTTTGTTGAGTGTGCGTTCGTGGTGGATGCGGCGGGCTCGGTCTTGGGTGCGGGTGGTTTTGCGGCGCGGCATCTTCAATCCCGCGGTGTGGACTGGCCGGGCGGGGAGGTCGACGGGTACGACGGCCGCGGTGGGTTGGCATAGTTCTGGGAACAGCAGCCGGCTGCCCGGCGTGGTGGTGTGATTGCGCCCGTCGGGTGCGGTCCAGATGAGAGTTCCGTCGGGTAATTGTCGATCCCGCCAGCCAGGGTCCCCAGCCCAAAAGGTCTTGAGCAAGTGGTGTCTTCTGCACGCGCACTTTAGGTTCGACGCACACGTGGGTCCGTACGGCCACGGAATCGTATGATCCAAGTCGCAGTTGGTGGCGGGTTCCTTGCAACCCGGGAAGCGACACGTCATATCCCGGGAGCGGACGAAGTCGGCCAGTTTCTTCGAGGGGCGGTAGTGGGTTTCGGGTGGGGCCAGGCCGGGGTGGATGATCGCGGTCAGGGTGGCATTGAGGGCGGCGCGGCGGGCGATGCTGCCGGGCAGGAACTGCCCGCCCATCATGGCGGCGGGGCGGATGGTGGCGGGTGCGCCGTGTTCGGGTGTGGCGAGGTCGGCCCAGGTCAGCTCGCGCAACGGTTTGGAGAACATCGGCGGAGGGTGCCCGTCGAGGCCGGCGCACT
>NZ_JBOGDD010001017.1:0-1829 GCF_050701675.1 Mycobacterium sp.
GTCGAGCACCGCGTCGCCGGGGCCGATCTGCAGCGCCGAACGCGTCGCCCGGCGCCAGTAGCGGTCCTGTCCCAGCGAGAGGACCGTGTTGGTCAGGTCGTAGCGGCGTGCGACCCCGTCGAACATCGACGCGACTTCAAGAGGGTCCTTCTCCAACGTCGCGCGGCTCACGGAATTAAAGCTACCTGTGAACACATCCCTTTCGGGAATGGGTCATCGCCGTCAGTGTTGCTTCAGGACGGTGCAACAGGACGTTGCAACGGGACGTGTCGAACTAAGAGGAGCAAGCATGGCTGAGAAGACCTGGTTCATCACCGGAGCGTCGCGAGGCTTCGGCAGGGAGTGGGCCATCGCCGCCCTGGAACGCGGTGACAAGGTCGCGGCGACCGCGCGTGACACCTCGACCCTTGACGACCTGACCGCGAAGTACGGCGAGGCGCTGCTGCCGATCGAGCTCGACGTCAACGACCACGACGCCGACTTCGCCGCCGTGAAGCAGGCCCACGACCACTTCGGCAGGCTCGACATCGTGGTGAACAACGCAGGCTACGGGCAGTTCGGCTTCATCGAGGAGCTGTCGGAGGCCGAGGCCAGGGCGCAGCTCGAGACCAACCTGTTCGGCGCGCTGTGGGTCACCCAGGCCGCGCTGCCGTACCTGCGCGAACAGCGCAGCGGGCACATCATCCAGGTGTCGTCCATCGGCGGCATCAGCGCGTTCGCGAACGTCGGCATCTACCACGCGTCCAAGTGGGCACTGGAGGGCTTCTCGCAGGCGCTGGCCTACGAGGTCGAGGCGTTCGGCATCCACGTCACGCTCGTCGAGCCGGGCGGCTTCTCCACCGACTGGGCCGGCTCGTCGTCGAAGAGGGCCGACGAACTCCCCGCCTACGCCGAGGCACACGCGAACGCACAGAAGCTCCGCGAGCAGCGCACCAGCAAGCAGGGCGACCCGCAGGCCTCCGCACGGGCGATCCTCAAGGTCGTCGACGCCGAGAAGCCGCCGCTGCGGGTGTTCTTCGGCGAGGCGCCGCTGCAGATCGCCAAGACGGATTACGAGAGCCGCCTGGCGACCTGGGAGCAATGGCAGCCCGTCGCCGTCCTGGCTCAGGGCTGAGAGGCTCCGCTGCCGAAACGCAACTAGCGCGAATACTCGCTCGCGGCCCGTTTGGTCGATCGCACACCGGGAAGACGTCAAGCAGTGCAGGCAACGGCAGGAGGATTCGAAATGCCGGCAAACGTCACCCAGAAGTTGATCGAGTCGCATCTGGAATCGGGCCAGATGACTCCCGGCGAGGAGATCGCCATCCGCATCGACCAGACGCTGACCCAGGACGCCACCGGCACGCTGGTGATGCAGGAACTCGAGGCGCTGGATCTGGAGCGGGCACGCACCGAGGTCAGTGTGCAGTACGTCGACCACAACCTCTTGCAGACCGACGAGAAGAACGCCGAGGACCACGAATACCTCCGGACCGCTGCGCAGCACTTCGGGCTGTGGTTCTCCAAACCGGGCAACGGGGTGTCGCACCCGACGCACATGCAGCGTTTCGGCATCCCCGGCAAGACGATGGCCGGCTCGGACTCCCACACCCCGGCCGCCGGCTCGCTGGGCATGCTCGCGATCGGCGTGGGCGGTCTGGAGGTGGCGGTCGCCATCGCGGGAAAACCGCTGCATCTTCGCATGCCGGAGGTGTGGGGTGTGCGTCTGGAAGGCGAACTGTCGGAATGGTGTTCGGCCAAGGACGTCATTCTCGAGATGCTCCGCCGCCACGACGTCACGGGCGGGGTCAACCGCATCATCGAATACCACGGGCCCGGGCTCACTAGCC
>NZ_JBOGDD010001018.1:0-7265 GCF_050701675.1 Mycobacterium sp.
GTTGTTCATCCAGAAGTAGTAGGTGTTGATCGACTCCTCCATGCGGAAGCGGTCGCCATAGCGCGACCTCACCTCGGCGAGCCGGTCGGCGTCGGGCGGATCGGACATGTAGTCGACGCGGTTCTGCTCGATGTCGGTGACCTGCGCGGTGTTGCTCTTGTTCTGGGTCACGGTGATCTTGTCGACGTTGGCGTCGGCCACCTCGCTGGCGCCGGCGTCCTTCACGGTCTTGAAGTTCGGGTTGCGCTCCATCGTCAGGGTCTGCGGTGCCTGAACGTGGGAGATCATGAACGGGCCGCTGGCGGGCGGCGGGTTGTTCGTCGCATCCTTGTCCAGCGGGGTGCTCGGCGGGACCGGCGCTGCGAACGGCAGACCGAGGATGCTGTCGAACGTCCCGTTGGGTTCGGTCAGCGTGACCGTGATGTCGCCCGTGGCGTCGTCGGTGACGATGCCACTGATCGTGTTCGCCTTGCCGTCGGCGTATTCCTTGGCGCCGACGATGGGCTCGAAGAACACCGAACCGCCGGAGTTCGCCTTGAACAGACGCTGGATGGCGTAGGTGAAGTCGGACGCCTTGATCGGGGTCCCGTCGGAGTACTTCATGTTGGAGCGCAGCTTGAGCTTGTAGGTCTTGCCGTCCGGGGACACCTCGGGCATGGCCTCGGCCAGACCGGGCACGATCTCGGTGCCGTCCTCACCCTTGGCGTGCTTGTAGGTCAGTAGTGGGGTGTAGACGTTGTAGAGCGTCTCCCAGCCTTCGACGGTGTACGACAACTGTGGGTCGACGTAGTCGGGGAACGACGTCATCGTCACGTTGACCTCGCCCCCTCCGCCTCCTCCGCTGCCTCCGCCGGCGCTGCTTCCGGAGTCACCTCCACAGGCGGCCACTCCGAACGTGGCCAGCGCGGCGACGACGCCGACGGTCACCGCCTTGCGCAACTTGCTCATCTAGATACCCCTTGGTCTTTGTCCGGACGGCGCCCATTACCTGTACGCCTCCTGCCGGGCTGCCACTGCATCTTTTCCGAAATACGGCGGATGGCAACTCGAGGATTCAGGAATCGGGCCTCGTCACGAGCCCGTTGCCTGCGAAATGCCAGGACGCGGCGGCGGCCTCGCGGGCCGTCTGAGCCAACCGTCCGGTTGCTGAGAGGGCCGCGCCCGGATAGCCGTAGCGTGACGAACGCCGGAATTCTTACTGTATTCGGCACCAATCGCCGGAAAATTGACACAGTTGCTGGTCGGCGGTCCGAGGTAGCGGGTCAGGCGTTGGCGGCGATTACCGAAAAAACCCTCAAAAAAAATGAGCGATTCGGCGTGTTCAACCGCCCGGCAGTTGGTGGAGCCCCGCACCGCCGGGGGTCCGACCACCGATGGCGCGGCGCGGCAAAGGCCGTCCACTGCCTACCGGCTGACGATGGTGGGCACCATTACCATCGAAACTCGTGGCGCGTAACGATGGTCCCGGCGGACCCCCAGACGATCCGTACTACTCCGACAGCGAGCCAACGCAATACGGCAGCTACCCGCGCAGCGAGCCCGCTGCGTGGAGCGAGCCGACGGCGTACGGGAACTACGGGGGCGGCCAGCCCGAGTACGCCCAGGAGCCCCCGCCCGAACCGCCCACCCCGTGGTATCGCAAGCCGCCTGGCCTCGTCAGCATCGGCGCCGTCGCGGTAATCCTCATCGCGCTCATCGTCTACGCCATCGTCACTCTGACGGGGAGCGGCGACGCGACCAGTCCGGCGTCGACCACGTCGACCACGTCGGGCACCTCGTCGACGAGTGCGGCATCACTGGCGCCCGTGCCCACCGGTGGCACCGAAACCGTCACGCAGACCGAGTCGCCGAGCACCACGACGGACACCCCGGACACCACGTCGTCGACCGAAAGTCCGACGACGACCACTACGACGACGACCACCACCACCCCGAGCACGAGCACCACGGTTTCGACGAGCACCAGCACGAGCACCGTGACTCAGACGGTGACGGTCTCGCCGGAGAACACCCAAGAGAACCCGGGCGGCGGAGGCGGTGACGGCAGCGGAGAGGGTTAGCCCTTGGGTTATCCCAGCACCGCGGTGTCAGCGGGCGACGGTCGCCGGTCCGGCAGGGCGAGTTTGAACACGGTCCGCACGGTGAGCAGGTACTGATGGATCAAGTGACCCGTCGTGTAGGGCAGGTCGTACTTGTCGCACAACGCTCTGACCCGTACCGCGATCTCGGCGTAGCGGTTGCTCGGCAGGTCGGGGAACAAGTGGTGCTCGATCTGGTAGCAGAGGTTTCCACTCATGAACGCCATCACGGGTCCGGCGTCGAAGTTCGCACTGCCCAACATCTGTCGTAGATACCACTCCGGCTTCGTCTCGTTCTCCAGCGTCTCCGGGGTGAACTTCTCGGCGCCGTCGGCGAAGTGCCCACAGCAGATCACCACGTAGGCCCAGACGTTGCGCAGCACGTTGGCGGTGACGTTTGCGCCGAGGGTGCGACGCCAGCGTCTGCGACTGAGCGCCGGGAACACCACGTAGTCCTTACCGGTCTGGCGGCCGATCTTGCGCAGAAGCGCGCGGTTGTGAACGGACTTCGCGACGTCGTTGTCAAGACGCTCGTGCTCGGAGTACAGATCGTGCAGCGCGATCCCCCACTCAAAGGTGATGGCCAACAACAGGCTTCGCAGTGGCTGAAACAGATTGGACCGCTTCCACTGCTGGTCCGGAGTGACCCGCAGCACGCCGTAGCCGAGGTCGTCGTCCACCCCGAGAACATTCGTGTTGACGTGGTGGCGGTAGTTGTGGGAGTAGCGCCACTGCGAGGACAGCCCCGCCATGTCCCACTCCCATGTGGTCGAGTGGATCTCGGGATCGTTCATCCAGTCCCACTGGCCATGGCCGATGTTATGGGCCAATTCCATGTTCTCGATGCTCTTGGCGGCTGCAAGTCCGGCGGTGCCCACCGCCCATCCCAGCTTGCCCTTGCTGCCCGCGATGACGAGACGGGAGGCGACGTCCAGGACGCGCTGGAACGTGATCGTGCGACGGATGTATGCCCGGTCCTTGGCGCCGCGACTCTCTTCGACGTCGCGGCGGATCTCATCAAGGGCGTCGGCGAACGCCTCGAGGTCGGATGCGGTGAGGTGGGCGAATTCGGTGACATCGGCGATGGCCATGGTGTTGCAAGTTTCCAGTCAGCTCGGACGGCCCTCGTCGCGTGGCGCCGACTTGGGTGGCGGATCGGCAGGGTCCTGGCCCAAACGCAGATACAAGGAGTGGTGCTTCCCTGCCCGTGTATGTAGCAACAGCCTAGACGCAGAAGCGCGCCTTGGCGCTGGGTCCGTATGAGTCGACGATCGTATGCGCGCCTACTCGTCGTTCGCCTTCTTCGCCGCGGCAGGCTTCTTGTCCGTGGCGTTCTTCGCGGCGTCTCTCACGTTGCTGGCTGCGTCGTGGACCGTCTTCTGGACCCCGGCGACGGTCTTCTTGATCTGGTCTTGTCCGTCCTTGGCGATCTTGTTCAGGGTCGCGGCGGTCTTCTTGACCGACTTCTCGACGTCCGCCCCGGCCTTCTTCACCGACGCCTGCGTCTTCGCGTTCGCGGCCTTGATGTTGGCGTCGAGCTCGGTGCGCGCCTTCTTCGCCTGATTCTGGACGTTGGTGATGGGGTCAGCCGCGTCCTTGTCTTTGACGACGGCAATTTGCTTGTCCTGAGCAACGTTTGGCGAGTCGTCGGACGCCTTCGCGAGGGACTGGACGCTCGCGTCCTGAAGCGATTGGCCTGCCGGCGGGACAACTGGGCGTGCTGCCCCAGGGAGTCCGTACGACAGATCGGCGATGGCGCCGGTGAACTGTTCCAGCCCGTTGGCGGCACCGTTGGTCCACGAGCCGATGTTCTGGTTGAGGTAGTTCGTGTACTGCGTCGCCAGGGGCGTCACCAAGGACGCGTACAGCGGATTTAGGAACGGTGTCACCGCATCGCCGGGGTTCGGCAGGCCGAGTGCTTGAGTGACGCTGGTCGACTGGGTAGGAAGTAGCGCCCTCGGAGTGCTGAACAGCAGAGTGTTCAACAAGCCTTCACCAACCAGCCCGTCCGAGGACTGCTGCGTCGGAGCGGTCCCCACCTGGAAGGGCGGAATCAACCCGACGTTGAACAGTGACGGGCCAGTAAATCCAAATCCCTCATTGCCGAAGTTGAACGAACCCAACGAATACTGGATTGGAAGTCCGGCGATCGTCGCGAGGTTCGTCCCGTTACTGAAGTTGATTCCGTTGGTCCCGTAGTAATTCGCGGGCTGAATGTTCGTGTTCGTCAAGATTGGAAAGCCCAAGAGGTTGAATGCCGTCACCGACACGCCGCCGACCGTGTTGATCCCGGTCGCAGTGGGCAAGACGATCCCCGGCGTGCCCACGGTGGCGAACGATGCGAGGCCCAGCGGAAGGGTCGCACCACCGGCGAATAGGGGGATGGCGACGACGGTATCGGTGGTGGGGTCGATACCAAAGGGGAGAGTGAGTGGCGGGAGGCCCTCCAGCACGGTGAGTGGCCCGATGTCGAGCGTCGGCATGGTGGCGAGAAAGCCGACGGAGCCGCCGAGTGGCAGGCCGTAATTGCCGGACGCCGCCGGGAGCCAGGCGGTGATCGACGGCGTGGAGATGGCGTCAAGAGGAGTCAGCGCATCATCGATGATGCCGTCGACGATGTCCCCCAGCGGCACCCCCAGGGGAATTCCGAGAACGGGGATGCTGACGTTCGGAATCTCGAGCACCCCGGTCAGATTCCCAACCAGATCCGACAAAGTCAGGCTGGGCAACTGGGCGAACGTGTTGGCAACGGTCGTCGAACCGGCGATACCGAGAATCGGCCACGCGTAACCCGACTGGTATGTCGTCTGCGAGACGGTCAATCCGAGTAGATCGTTGAGGGTGGGGATACCGCCGATGAGCGGAAGGTTGAGACTGCTGAGGGTGGCGTTGATCGCGGTAAGTGCGGTAAGCACCTCTTCAACCGTGGCCAGCGGGCCGGCAAGCCCAGAAGTAAGGGTTGCGAGTAGTGGCGTCACCTGGCCAAGCACGGGAGCCAGCGCCGGCACCAAGGCGCTGAGGATCGTGGGCAACGCATCGGCCGGGAGTCCGGGGATATTGCTCAAATTCGGCTGGGCGAGGAGCTTGGCCAGCGTGTCGATGAGGCCCTCGAGGGACGTCAAATCTTCCTGAGTGGTGCCCGCATTGAGCGTCGGCAGTAGACCGCCAGAGGCTGCCCCGAGCGGATTCACCAGACCCGCGAACGCGTTCTGGAAGTTGCCCTGAGCGAATAGCGCATTGTTCGTGCTGTTCGACAAGCTCTCGATGAGCTTCGTGTAGTCGGGCCCGGTGGATGCGGCGAGCGCGACGGGCACGGATGACACCGCGTGGTGGGGCAGCGGCGGCGGTGCCGCGCCCACGGTCAGGCATGTCGCCGTTGCGGAGGCGGCGCTGATCAGCGCGATCCGCTTGGCCCGCCGACTCTGTTTGCGATGCTTCGACCCCATGTGACCGCTTTCCTTGGGAACTATCTCGGGTTGGTTTCAGGACCGTAACATCCCGCTATCGCAGACCACGTGAGATTGCTGCGAAATTGTCGCCGCCTTCAAAGACAAGGTCACGCCGAGTGAATGACGTCATGGATGATTCGCTTTCGTACTGGTGGGAGCGGTATATGCCAACAATCATGTTTGCGGGTAGCAAATTCGCTACCCATTGAAGCGTAGATTGCTAAATCTGGATTGGCAGGGGGCAATGAAGGGATAGCCCGACCGTCTTCGTTGCAGTCCGGCCTGCATTTTTCCGGGGGGCATAAGTGCACGCTGACGACCTGAGCGAAGCCATGACGTGCGTCACCCTGCGACAGTCTTGGTTTGCTGATCTCGGTGTGTCGGCAGTCGTGGGGCGTTTGATCGCGGCCGAGGTCGGATGCTGGAAAACCCGCAACGCATGAAGACGAGCGAGCCGACCGTTTCTTTGACATACTTCGTGCGCGTCAATACGCGCAGCCACTCCGACGAAACGGGGAAAGTCATGGCCGGTAAGCACAGGGCGAAGGCGGCGCGGCGCCAGACCGACGCGTACGTATGGCTTGGGACGGGAGCGGTCACCCTCGCCCTCGGCGCCGCTCTTACCGGCGGGGTGGGCGTTGCGCACGCAGACACGACGGGTTCAACGGGCAGCGGGTCGCGCGTCTCGCCGCCGGGGAAGTCCGCACCGACGACATCGATCCGTACGACCGTCAGCGCGCAGAGCGTGAATACGTCAACTCATTCATCCAGGCCCACGGCCAAGGCCGCGGGAGAGGAAAAGAGCGCGACGTCGGTCGTCAGTTCCAAGAACTCCGTTGTCCGAGACCAGAATCCAGCGGTCACCGGTGACAACAATCCAGGCCCGAGTCCCACCCTCGCGGAGGCCGCAATCGGACTCAACAACGGCGATCTGGGGGTCATCTCCAAGATTCCGGGTCTCGAGCCCCTCAAGAACATTCCGTTCATCGAGCTTGGTGGCGGGGGCGGCGGCTTGCTCTCGACGATCGCAGGCGCACTTTCCGGCGGCATGTTCTAGCGAATACTGCTTCTTCGCCGCTCGTGCCCATCTTCTCTGGAGCGACTCCCTAAGGTCACCACGCACTTCCGCTGCGGCGCTGTCACCCGAATGCGTTGCTGGAACGAGACGTTCACCGTGACTACTGAACCCCGGGTCACCCCGGCGCGTGGTTGTCGGCGCGTCTGGCGGGCATCTTGGGCCGGGATCGAGTGGTTGTCGAGCGAAGCGGGTGTTTGCCAATACCCCGATCGACAGTCACTGTCAGCGCTCCCTCCGATGGCGTTGACTGAGGTTCGGCAATAGTGGGACCTGGCCACGTTAGGGGATGACGATGAGCGGCTGGACTATTCAGGAACTTGAGCGCATCGGCGACGCGCAGGAGATGCACGTCGCTGGTCGCCGTCGTGACGGCTCGCTGCGCAAGTCGGTGGTCGTGTGGGTAGTCCGCAGCGGTGACGACCTCTACACCCGCTCGGTCAACGGACCCGACGCCGGCTGGTTCCGTGGCACGCGGGAGCGCCGCGACGGTCACATCAGCGCTGGTGGCGTGCAAAGCGACGTCGCATTCGTCGACGTCGACGGTGACGACGGCGCACTCCAGGACGACATCGACACCGCCTACCGCGCCAAGTACGGCCACTACTCGGGCCCGGTGGCCAGTATCACCAGTGCGCTGGCACGCTCCACGACGATCAAGAT
>NZ_JBOGDD010001019.1:0-3386 GCF_050701675.1 Mycobacterium sp.
TCAGCACCGAGGACACTCGAAAGGTCATACGGGACAACGCCTTGGATCTGCTGGGCGCGAACGTGACGGCTTCCGCCTAGCCATGACCGAATGGACCATCGGCGAGGTCATCGACGCCATCGCCGACGTCATTCCCGACCGGCCGATGACGGTGTGTGGCGAACGCGTCAGCACGTTCGGTGCCGTTGCCGACCGCACCCGCAGGCTCGCGAACTTCCTCGTGCAGAACGGCTTCGGCGCACACCACGAGCGCGCCGCCTTGAACAATTGGGAGTGCGGTCAGGACCGCGTCGCATTGGTGATGCACAACGACCTGTATCCGGACGCGGTCATCGGATGCCTCAAGGCGCGCACGGTCCCGGTCAACGTCAACTACCACTACACCCCGCGTGAAGTCTCCGAACTGCTCGACTACGTCAAGCCCCGCGCCGTCGTCTACCACCGCTCGCTCGGTGCCAAATTCGCCGACGTGCTCCCGCCCATGAGCGCGGACCTGCTCATCTCCGTCGACGACGGCAGCGACGCACCACTTCTCGCCGGTGCCACCACTCTCGCCGACGCACTGGCCGCCGGCGACGCCGACCAGGACGTCTCGCCGTCACCGGACGACCTCCTGATGATCTGCACGGGCGGCACCACCGGCAGGCCGAAGGGCGTGATGTGGCGTCAGGGCGACATCTACGTGTCGTCGATGAACGGTGGCGATCACCTCGCGGTGGAAGAGATTCACGACAAGGTGCGCCACGCGGGGCCGCCGTGGTTCGCCGTGTCACCGCTGATGCACGCCGCCGGGATGTGGACCGCCTTCTCCGCGGTACTGAGCGGCCAGACCACGGTGCTCTACGACACCAAGTCCAAGTTCGACCCGCGGACGGTGCTCGAGACGGCCGAGCGCCACGGGGTCGGGCTCATGACCATGGTGGGCGATGCCTACGCCGCGCCGCTGGTCGAGGAGCTCGGGCGACGTTCCTACGACCTGTCCTCGCTGTTCGCCATCGGCACGGGTGGCGCGGCCACCAACCCGAAACATCAAGCGGCGCTCCTGGAGTACATGCCCCAGATCACCATCATCAACGGCTACGGCTCGTCGGAGACCGGCAACATGGGTTTCGGGCGCAGTCAGCGCGGCGACCAGAAGGAGACCTTCGAACTCCGAACCGGAGGACTGGTGCTGTCGGCGGACTACACGCGGTTCCTCGAGCCCGGTGACGCCGAGATCGGGTGGGTGGCGCGCAACGGCCGCATCCCGCTGGGGTACTACGACGACGCGGAGGCCACCCGCAAGACCTTCCCCGAGGTCCAGGGTCAGCGGGTGGTGATCTCCGGGGACCGCGCGTCGATCGAGTCGGACGGCACACTGCGTCTGCTCGGCCGCGACTCGTTGGTGGTCAACACCGGCGGGGAGAAGGTGTTCGTCGAAGAGGTCGAGGAAGTCCTGCGGGCCCATCCCGACATCGTCGACGCCCTGGTGGTGGGCAGACCAAGTGAGCGCTGGGGTCAGGAGGTGGTCGCATTGATCGCGCTGCGCGACGGCGCGGTGCTGGTCCACGACCTCCTGCACACCCACTGCACGCAGCAGTTGGCCCGCTTCAAGGCGCCCAAGGAGTTCATCGTCGTCGCCCAGGTTCGCCGCCTCGGTAACGGCAAGGCCGACTACCGTTGGGCGAAGAGCCAGGCAATCGAACACGCGCCGTTGGCCAGATAGCGGAGATGACATGACGCACAGAGCAATTGATTGTCTGGTCAACGTTCACTTCGGCGAGACCGACAAGCAACCGGCCTTCATGACGAAGGTACGGGAGGACTACTTCAAGGGCCCGAAGTCGATGTTCGACCCGGTGGATCTCACCGAACTGCTCGACGAGATGGACGCCCACGGGGTGACCCGAGCGATCCTGATGGACAACCTCGCCAAGCCGTCGGTCACCGCCAGGAAGTTCGTCGACGCACGGCCGGATCGGTTCTCGCTGGCCGTCGGCGGGCTGAATCTGCTGAAGCCGATGCCGTCACTGCGGGAGCTGGCCGCCGTGGTGAACGACCTACCGGTCTCGTACGCCGTTGTGGGACCCAGCTTTTGGGGTGACGGCCAGTACCCGCCGAGCGATGCGGTGTACTACCCGCTGTACACCAAGTGCGCCGAGATCGAGCTGCCGCTGTGCATCAACACCGGTCTGCCCGGCCCACCGATCCCCGGTGAGGTGCAGAACCCGATCCACCTGGACCGCGTGTGCGTGCGGTTCCCCGAATTGAAGCTGTGCATGATCCACGGTGCTGATCCCTGGTGGGACGTCGCGATCCGGCTGCTGATCAAGTACCAGAACCTTCGGTTGATGACCTCGGCCTGGTCGCCGAAGCGGTTGCCGGAGAGCCTGCTTCACTACATGCGGACCAGGGGCCCGAACAAGATCATCTTCGCGTCGGACTGGCCGGTGCTCAGACAGAGTCGGGTGGTCCCGGAGGCCGTCGCTCTGGACCTGCCGCCCGAGGTGTTGGACAACTATCTCTACAACAACGCCGACGAGTTCTTCTTCGGCACGCGCGAGGAGTGACCATGGACCGCTACGAACTGCGCCGCGAAGACTACAGCCTGTCCGAGGACCAGACGGACCTCCAGGCGGCGTACCAGAAGTTCTTCAAGAGCAACTGCTCGATCGAAGTGGTCCGCTCCGCCGAGACCGTGGGCCTCGACAAGAGCCTCTGGGAACGCCTGTGCGCCACCGGTGCCACGACGATGGCGCTGCCGGAGTCCGTCGGCGGCGACGGTGCCACGCTCGTCGACCTCACCCTCGTCGCAGAGGAACTGGGCCGGTCCCTGGCGCCGGTCCCGTGGATCGACCACGTGTGCGCGGCGCGACTGCTGGCCCGGCTCGGGGCGTTGGACGACGGCAGCCCGATCGTCACGGGCGAGCAGATCGTCGGCCTCGATACAGTGCTCGGCAGTGCGGCAGGCACCCGGTTGATCGCATCCGGGTCGATCGCCGACCACATCGTGCTGCGCGACGGTGACGACGTCGTCCTGCTGACGTTCGGCACCAGACCTGCCAGGGTCGACAACATCGGCAAGTTGCCGATGGCGTGGGTCGATCCCGGCGCCGCCGACACTCGGACGGTGCTGGGCAGCGGCTCCGATGCCGTGACCAGTTACCAATCGGCCCTTGATGAGTGGCGTCTGCTGACCGCGGCCGCGCTCGCTGGTCTGGTCGACGAGACGATGACGATCGCGGCGGAGTTCGCCAAGACGCGCTACACCCTCGGCGTGCCGATCTCGACGCTGCAGGGGATCTCGCATCCCCTGGCGAACATGGCCATCGTCGTCCAGGGCGGAAGGGCACTCTCGCGGCGAGCCGCCTGGTATCTCGACAACGAGCCCGATGAGCGGCCGGAGT
>NZ_JBOGDD010001020.1:0-2052 GCF_050701675.1 Mycobacterium sp.
CGGTGTTCGGCCACCCGCTCGGGTTGGTAAATCTGTTCGGCGTCGAGTTGTGGGAGCGCTTCTCGTTCTACGGGATGCTGACGATCCTCGGCTACTACCTCTACTACTCGGTGACCGACGGCGGACTGGGCCTTCCGCAGAGCACGGGCACGGGCATCGTCGGCGCGTACGGCGGGTTGGTCTACCTGTCGACCGTGCTCGGCGGGTGGGTGGCCGACCGACTCCTCGGCATGGAGCGCACGGTGTTCTACGGCGGCGTGGTGGTCATGCTCGGACACCTCGCGCTGGCTGTCCTGCCCGGCCTCGCGGGGGTCGGCGCCGGGTTGCTGCTGGTGGCGCTTGGCTCCGGTGCGCTCAAGGCGAACGCCTCGTCGCTGCTGGGCACGCTGTACGACAAGGGTGATGCGCGCGCCGACGGTGGATTCACGCTGTTCTATCTGGGCATCAATCTGGGGGCGTTCGTCGGCCCGTTGATCACCGGCATCCTGCAGACCAGCGTCGGCTTCCACTGGGGATTCGGCGCTGCCGCCGTCGGCATGGCATTGGGCCTCGCACAGTACGTCGTCTTCCGACGCAACCTCGGCACGCACGGCCGCGACGTGCCGAATCCGCTGCCGCGCAGCAAGATACCCGTATACGTCGGCATGCTGGTCGTCGCCCTCGCGGTGGTCGCGGCCGTGTTGGCCACCGGGCTGGTGACGTTGGCCAACCTCTCCCAGGTCACGACCGGGGTGATCGTGGTCGCCGCGGTCGCGTACTTCATCGTGATGCTCCGAAGCCCCAAAGTCGAAGCGGTGGAACGCACCCGGGTGCGGGCGTTCATCCCGCTGTTCATTGCGAACGCGGTCTTCTGGTCGCTCTTCCAGCAGATCTTCACCGTCCTGGCGGTGTACTCCGACGAGCGGATGAACTGGTCGATATTCGGGTGGACGGCTCCGTCGAACTGGATCGGATCCATCGAACCGGTGTGGATCATCCTGCTCTCCCCCATCTTCGCCGCGATGTGGACCCGCCTCGGCAACCGTGCGCCCACCACGCCGCGCAAGTTCGCCTACGGCGTGATCGGCATGGGGGTGGCCTTCCTTCTGTTCCTTCCCATGGCGGGAACGACGGGCAGGGCGGTGCCCGCGCTCCTGGTCGCCGCCATCCTCGCCGTATTCGCCGTGTCCGAGCTGATGATCTCGCCGATCGGGCTGTCGGTCACGACCAAGCTTGCCCCGCAAGCGTTCCGGGCGCAGATGATGGCGCTCTACTTCTTCTCGGTTGGCATCGGCACCTCGATGTCCGGTGTATTGGCCGGCTATTACGACCCCTCCAGCGAATTCGCCTACTTCGGAATCATCGGCGTCGTCGCCATCGTCGTCGGTTGCGTGGTGATGGCGCTGAGCGGATGGGTGAGCCGTCTCATGGAGGGCGTGCACTAGCGTCTTTGGCCCACACCCAACTCCCGGGTTATCTGCGCATTGTTCGAATCGCCTTTGCTGGCAACAACTATCCGACAGTGTTGGGCGACGGCCCGTGCGCTTCGGCTTCAGCTTCGGCCAGGGTCCGATTGAGTGTGCGTTCGTCGTGGATGCGGCGGGCCCGGTCTTGGGCTCTCGTGGTTTTGCGGCGGGGCATCCTCAATCCCGCACTGTGCGCTGGCCGGGCCGGAACGTCGACGGGAGCGACTGCTGCGGTGGGTTGGCATAGTTCTGGGAACAGCAGCCGACTCCCGGGCGTGGTGACGTGAGTGCGGCCGTCGGGCGCGGTCCAGATGACTCGCCCATCAGGGAGCTGCTGATCGCGCCAGCCTGGGTCCCCGGCCCAAAAGGTCTTGAGCAAGTGATGTTTTCGGCAAAGGCACTTGAGGTTGGCGGCCTGCGTCGGGCCGTACGGCCACGGAATCGTATGATCCACATCGCACTTGGTGGCGGGTTCCTTGCACCCCGGGAAGCGACATGTCATATCCCGGCAGCGGACGAACTCGGCCAGCTTCTTCGAGGGCGTGTAGCGGGGTTCGGGTGGAGCCTGTCCGGGATGGATGATCGCGGTCAGGGTGGCGTTCAGGGC
>NZ_JBOGDD010001021.1:0-1695 GCF_050701675.1 Mycobacterium sp.
CATCACCTCTGGCCTCGACTTGGCGCTGCACATTCTCGAACGTTCCTACGGTGCCCGCGTGGCCATTCACGTCGCATCCCATTTCGGCTATGAGCGACGCGGCATCGTCTGGTACGCCGGCGGCAGATCGCCTCTGGCTGAGGAACGGCTCCAGAGCTGACGACTTGTCGATATCCAAACCAGACCGTCGTTACGGATCACTCAGCTGATCAGTCGGGTGATGGCTGCCCAGTACGCTTGACAATCCTCCGCAGGCACCGTCGAGGGGAAAGCGACTACCACGGTCATAACCTGACGCATGCTGTGATCCGCTGCGTATATCTGCGCAGCACCACTCGTCCGAAATGAGAGGACCTGCATGCGGTCGGTGGTGATCGACTGAGCACATCCGATCCTGGGGCACTCGGCGGCACTGGTGTCAACAGGACGCCCTGGCTGTAACCCATTGCGCGTCAGTGCATCAACAACATCGCCGGCTATATGCGATCCGCTACCTGACGCAGACGATGAGGTCGCTGAAGACGGAGTCGGGGGCGCCGCACAGGCGGCGCCGAGCATGGCACAGACGACTCCAAGGCCCGCATGGGTAGCAACGATCGATACTTGAGCCCGCTTCAACCCGATCACCTGCGGGTGCTGGGTGAGTAGCCGCCGAAATCCATACTTATCTCCGTATTTCGGCCATGGAGTCCGCCTTCCGTCCGCGAGCGCCGTCTCCTTGGACCGTTCAGACGGCCGTGGCAATGTCGTAATCAGAAGAGAACGCTCGGCGGTAAGCGGTTGGAGTCGTGGACAGGGTGCGACGAAAGTGAAGGCGAAGGTTGGCGGCCGAACCCAGGCCGGAGTCCTGAGCCACACGGTCGATGGAGTAGTCCGTTCGCTCAAGCATTTCGCGCGCTGAAGTGATGCGGGCATTGACCAGCCACTGCAAGGGAGTGGTCCCGGTTTCGTCAGTGAAGTGCCGCATGAAGGTGCGCATTGACATCCGTGCGTGCTTGGCCATTTCCGAGACCGTGATCGGATCGGCGAGATGACCTAACACCCAGGCACGCGTGGCCGCCAGGGAGGCGTCGCCGGCCACTGCTACCGCAGCGGGAACGTACTGTGCCTGGCCGCCGGCGCGGTGAGGTGGCGCGACCAACGCGCGGGCGACCCGATTTGCGGTGGCGGCGCCAAGATCGCGCATCACGATGTGCAGGCACATGTCTATTCCGCAGCACATTCCGGCAGAGGTAAGGACGTTCCCGTTGTCGATGTAAAGGACGTCACGGTCGACCTGCACGGCAGGGAAGTGTGCTTCAAGGCCGTCTAGATGCTGCCAATGGGTGGTTGCGCGTCGCCCATCGAGGATTCCTGCGGCCGCCAAGGCGAACGCACCGGTGCAAATGGAGGCTACCCTGGCGCCCCGCGCGAGGCTTGTCACCAGTGCGTCAACCACTGAGGAAGGCACGGCGCGTTCCACCGGTTGATAACCCGGCACGATCACGGTGTCCGCCTCGCACACTGCGTCGAGTCCGTGGTCGATCGCCAACGTGAGACCTGATGCAGTCCTGACACGGTCAGATGGTCCGCAGATTCTCAAGTCATATGGGACATCGGGGTCGACGGTGAAAACGTCCATCGGAATGGCGAGGTCGAGAGCCTTCACACCGTCGAGGGCGACGACTGCAATGCGGTGAGTGTTCATTGCTATCC
>NZ_JBOGDD010001022.1:0-6367 GCF_050701675.1 Mycobacterium sp.
ATGCCAAGACGCGGGCGGCCGTTCGAACTACGTTGCACGACAAAAGGTTCGCCGAACTGCGCGAGGGGGTGTGGATGCGTCCGGCGAATCTCGACCTGGAATTGGCCGATGACCTACGGTCGCGAGTTCGGGTGCTGCAGGCCCGCGACGACGATCCGGCCGGGCTGGCCGGGAGGCTGTGGGATCTGCCCGGCTGGGTGCGGACCGGACGGGCCTTGCTCGACGACATGGGCGGCGCCGATGACGTTCCTGCGCGGTTCGTCGCCGCGGCAGCCATGGTTCGTCACCTACTCTCCGATCCGGTACTGCCGCCGGAACTGCTACCCGACGACTGGCCGGGGCAGGGCCTGCGACTGGCATATCACGACTTCGCCGCGGAACTCGTTGCGCGGCGCGATGACACCGAACTGATGGAGGCACGATGACTGACTTTCCGGAGGGCAGGAGCGGAGCGACCGGGGACTCAAGCTCGGGCGGGGTTCGCGTCGAGCGCAACGGCCCCGTCACCACGGTGATCATGAATCGCCCCGCCGCCCGCAACGCCGTCAACGGTCCCGCCTCCGCGGGCCTGGTCGCGGCGTTCGAGGAGTTCGACGCCGACGACTCCGCATCCGTCGCGGTGCTCTGGGGCGACAACGGAACCTTTTGTGCCGGTGCGGATCTGAAAGCCCTGGGCACACCCGACGCCAATCCGGTCCATCGGAGCGGTCCGGGACCGATGGGCCCTTCTCGAATGGTCTTGTCCAAGC
The DNA here is from genome assembly GCF_050701675.1 of Mycobacterium sp. Classification (GTDB taxonomy): domain Bacteria; phylum Actinomycetota; class Actinomycetes; order Mycobacteriales; family Mycobacteriaceae; genus Mycobacterium. Next base: position 750 of record NZ_JBOGDD010001022.1, read on the forward strand.
CGGTCATTGCCGCCGTGAGTGGATTCGCGGTGGCGGGCGGGCTCGAGTTGGCGCTGTGGTGTGACCTGCGCGTGGCCGAGGAGGACGCCGTCTTCGGCGTGTACTGCCGCCGCTGGGGAGTGCCGCTGATCGACGGGGGGACGGTGCGGCTGCCGCGCCTGATCGGGCACAGCCGTGCGATGGACCTGATCCTCACGGGTCGCAGCGTCGACGCCGCTGAGGCGCTCGCAATCGGGCTGGCCAACCGGGTGGTGCCGCACGGTCAGGCGCGCGAGGCCGCCGAGACGCTGGCCGCCGAGCTCGCCGCACTTCCACAGCAGTGTCTGCGCGCGGATCGGCTCTCCGCCCTCAACCAGTGGGGTGTGCCCGAGGCGGAGGCGATGGACGTCGAGTTCGGCAGCATGTCCAAGGTCGCTGCCGAATCACTGGCGGGCGCCCGGCGATTCGCCGACGGGGCAGGCCGGCACGGGGCGGCTAGCCCTTCCTGATCGAGTTCCCGGAACCCGTGTCGTTCACCTTCGGGTCGCCGTCCTTGTAGGTGACGGTGTTGTTCAGACCGACGACGCTGAGGCCGGTGCCGATCTTGTCGACCGTGATCTTGTTGTCGGCTCCGCCGATGTTCACGTTGGTACACGTGCCCTTGACGGTCAGCGTGTTGTTGGACCCGCCGATGGTGAGTGACTTGCCGTCGGCGCAATCGATCTCCGCGGTCGTCCCGACCGATCCGTAGTTGATGGTGTTGGCTATCTCGACTTGGATGCCGGACGTGCCGACCGTGGCGGTCGGCGAATTGGTGTCGCCACTCTGCGAGCCGCAACCGGCGAGGCTCAGAACGGCGACGCCGGCAAGGGCGCCGAAGAGACCGACCAGCCCGGGGGGGTTCGCGCGCATGATTTCTCGCTTCCGCGGCGGTTGGCCACGCCGCTGCGACGAGACTACGCGGACAGCCGGTCGATGCGGTTCGTCAAACCGATTTCGCGGCCCCGGTCAAGGACCTGCGGGTCGCCGCTGCGGTAGAGCACCGTCTGGTCGAACCCGTAGACGGTGATGTCGTTGACGACGTTGTCGGCCTTGATGACGTTCGCCGAACCCTGGACGGTAATGGCCCAGCACGAGCCGAGCGCGTTGATGGTGTTTCCGGTGCCCACGACGATGAGCGTGGATTCGTTGCAGTCCAGGGTCTGGTTCACGCCCTGGCCCGTGATGTGAGTGTCGCCGTTCTTCGCCTGCGCGGTCGGAACCCCGACGCACAGCGCGACGGGAATGGCTACCACGCCTGCCGAAAGGAGGGCACCCAACGCTCTGCAACCCACGATGGTCCCCTTCGCCTCGCAACCGTACTTTCGCCTGCGCAGACTCTACGTTCTGAGTTGCCTCGATGGCACCACTTCGCTGGGTACCGTGTGCGAACGACGCGCGGGGCTAGAGTCATTCGCTATCCCACCTGGGTACGCACGATGTTCATCCGTCGATTCGAAGGACACCATTTCATGGCAGCTCGGCCGGAGGCCCAATCGGCTGGCCGATCGCGAAGTCCCGCCAGGGCCAGCAAGCTGAGTCGCGACGCCATCGTCAACGCCGCACTGACGTTCCTCGACCGCGAAGGGTGGGAGTCGCTCACCATCAACGCCCTGGCGACGCAGCTCGGCACCAAGGGTCCGTCGCTGTACAACCACGTCCACAGCCTCGAGGATCTGCGTCGGACGGTGCGGATGCGAGTGGTCGACGACATCATCGGCATGCTCAACACGGTGGGGGACGGCCGTACCCGCGACGACGCGGTGGTCGCGATGGCCAGTTCGTACCGCAGTTACGCCCACCACCATCCCGGCCGCTATTCGGCGTTCACCCGGATGCCCCTCGGCGGCGACGATCCGGAGTACACGGCAGCCACGCGGGCCGCCGCCGGGCCGGTCATCGAGGTGTTGGCGTCGTACGGGTTGGAGGGGGAGGACGGGTTCTTCGCGGCCCTGGAGTTCTGGTCGGCGCTGCACGGTTTCGTCCTGCTCGAGATGACGGGCGTGATGGGCGACATCGACACCGACGCCGTGTTCACCGACATGGTGCTGCGGCTTGCGGCGGGCATGGAACGTCGCTGACGAGCTGAGTCAGCCGGGTAGCCTGGCAGTATCGTCGGGGAGACGTTCTCGTCCGCAGTTCACCGCGGACCGATTTCACGGCGTCACTTGACCAGGCGAATTGGCGGCTCTAGCGCGCTTTGACCTGCGGCACCGCGGGCAGGTATTGTGGTCGATCGTGCCTGGCCGATAGGGCGCTTGCAGCTGTGATGGCTGTGAGCAAGCCTGCACGCCGGGCCAATTCGCATGTCCACGAAGTATCGACGAGATTCGGTGCACGGGCGCGTGCGACACGCCGCCAGCGGGGTAACCCGCAAGGGCGTAACCGCAGTACACAGACTTGAGAACGACCGAATACAACAGCAGCACCACGGAAGCAACATAGAAAGCCGGTACATGCCAACCATCAACCAGCTGGTCCGCAAGGGTCGCCGCGACAAGATCGCCAAGGTCAAGACCGCGGCCCTCAAGGGCAGCCCGCAGCGGCGTGGCGTCTGCACCCGCGTGTACACGACCACCCCGAAGAAGCCGAACTCGGCGCTTCGCAAGGTCGCGCGCGTCAAGCTGACCACTGGGGTTGAGGTCACGGCCTACATCCCCGGTGAGGGTCACAACCTGCAGGAGCACTCGATGGTGCTGGTGCGTGGTGGTCGGGTGAAGGACCTCCCCGGTGTGCGCTACAAGATCATCCGCGGCTCGCTCGACACACAGGGCGTCAAGAGCCGCAAGCAGGCCCGGAGCCGCTACGGCGCCAAGAAGGAGAAGAGTTAATGCCGCGCAAGGGCCCCGCACCCAAGCGACCGCTGGTCAATGACCCGGTCTACGGTTCGCAGCTGGTCACCCAGCTCGTCAACAAGGTTCTGCTGGACGGGAAGAAATCCCTCGCAGAACGCATTGTGTATGGAGCGCTGGAACAGGCTCGCGACAAGACCGGCACCGATCCGGTCGTCACCCTGAAGCGTGCTCTCGACAACGTGAAGCCTGCCCTCGAGGTTCGCAGCCGTCGTGTCGGTGGCGCCACCTATCAGGTTCCCGTCGAGGTCCGCCCCGAGCGGTCCACCACGCTGGCACTTCGCTGGTTGGTGAGCTTCTCGAAGCAGCGCAGGGAGAAGACCATGGTCGAACGTCTGGCCAACGAGTTGCTCGACGCGAGCAACGGTCTGGGTGCCGCCGTCAAGCGACGCGAGGACACTCACAAGATGGCCGAGGCCAACCGAGCCTTCGCGCACTACCGCTGGTGATTTCAACGCCCGCGGTCAAGGCCCCGGGGCGGATCGACAACAGCAACCAAGCAAGCGAAAGAGTGGGAATTTAGCCGTGGCACAGGACGTGCTGACCGACCTCACGAAGGTCCGCAACATCGGCATCATGGCGCACATCGACGCCGGTAAGACGACGACGACCGAGCGCATCCTCTACTACACCGGTATCAGCTACAAGATCGGTGAGGTGCACGACGGTGCCGCCACGATGGACTGGATGGAGCAGGAGCAGGAGCGGGGTATCACCATTACCTCGGCTGCTACCACCTGCTTCTGGGATGGCAACCAGATCAACATCATCGACACCCCTGGGCACGTCGACTTCACCGTCGAGGTGGAGCGCAGCCTGCGCGTGCTCGACGGCGCCGTTGCCGTGTTCGACGGCAAGGAGGGCGTCGAGCCGCAGTCCGAGCAGGTCTGGCGTCAGGCCGACAAGTACGACGTCCCGCGCATCTGCTTCGTCAACAAGATGGACAAGATCGGCGCGGACTTCTACTTCACCGTGCGCACCATCGAGGAGCGGCTCGGCGCCAAGGCGCTGCCGATCCAGCTGCCCATCGGCTCCGAGGGTGGCTTCGAAGGCATCGTCGACCTGGTCGAGATGAAGGCCAAGGTCTGGCGCGGCGAGACCAAGCTCGGTGAGACGTACGAGACCATCGACATCCCCGAGGACCTCGCCGAGCTCGCCGACGAGTACCGCACCAAGCTGCTCGAGACGGTCGCCGAGACCGACGAGGCGCTGCTCGAGAAGTACTTCGGTGGCGAGTCGCTCACGATCGACGAGATCAAGGGCGCGATCCGCAAGCTGACCGTCAACTCCGAGATCTACCCCGTGCTGTGCGGTAGCGCGTTCAAGAACAAGGGCGTGCAGCCCATGCTCGACGCGGTCATCGACTACCTGCCGTCGCCGCTCGACGTCGAGTCGGTCACGGGTCACGTCCCCGGCAAGGAAGAAGAGCTGGTCACGCGTAAGCCCTCGACGACGGAGCCGTTCTCGGCGCTGGCGTTCAAGGTCGCGACGCACCCGTTCTTCGGCAAGCTGACCTACGTCCGGGTGTACTCGGGCAAGGTCGACTCCGGCGCCCAGGTCATCAACGCGACCAAGGGCAAGAAGGAACGCCTCGGCAAGCTGTTCCAGATGCACTCCAACAAGGAGAACCCGGTGGAGTCGGCCGCAGCAGGCCACATCTACGCCGTGATCGGGCTGAAGGACACCACCACCGGTGACACCCTGAGCGATCCGAACCACCAGGTTGTGCTCGAGTCGATGACCTTCCCCGATCCCGTGATCGAGGTCGCCATCGAGCCCAAAACGAAGAGTGACCAGGAGAAGCTGTCCCTGGCGATCCAGAAGCTCGCCGAGGAAGACCCGACCTTCAAGGTCCACCAGGACAACGAGACCGGCCAGACCGTCATCGGCGGCATGGGCGAGCTGCACCTCGACATCCTGGTCGACCGGATGCGTCGCGAGTTCAAGGTCGAGGCCAACGTCGGCAAGCCGCAGGTCGCCTACAAGGAGACCATCAAGCGCAAGGTCGAGAAGGTCGAGTTCACCCACAAGAAGCAGACGGGTGGCTCCGGCCAGTTCGCCAAGGTTCTCGTCAGCATCGAGCCCTTCGAGGGCGAGGACGGCGCGACCTACGAGTTCTCGAACAAGGTCAGCGGTGGACGCATCCCGCGTGAGTACATTCCGTCGGTGGATGCCGGTGCGCAGGACGCCATGCAGTACGGCGTGTTGGCCGGCTACCCGCTGGTGAACGTGAAGCTGACCCTTCTCGACGGGGCGTACCACGACGTCGACTCGTCGGAAATGGCGTTCAAGATCGCAGGTTCCCAGGTGCTGAAGAAGGCTGCCGCTCAGGCGCAGCCGACCATCCTGGAACCCGTCATGGCCGTCGAGGTCACCACCCCGGAGGACTACATGGGTGACGTGATCGGCGACCTGAACTCCCGCCGTGGTCAGATTCAAGCCATGGAGGAGCGCAGTGGTGCTCGCGTCGTGAAGGCGACGGTACCGTTGTCGGAGATGTTCGGTTACGTCGGGGACCTCCGGTCCCGGACCCAGGGCCGGGCCAACTACTCCATGGTGTTCGACTCGTACGCCGAAGTACCGGCGAACGTGTCGAAGGAGATCATCGCGAAGGCGACGGGACAGTAACCAGCTAGAAAAGTCCCAGCGCCCACCGGCGACCACACAACTGAACACAGACACACCTTTCAACAAGCACCAACAAAGTCCAGGAGGACACAGAAGTGGCGAAGGCGAAGTTCGAGCGGA
>NZ_JBOGDD010001023.1:0-2521 GCF_050701675.1 Mycobacterium sp.
CGCCGACACTCTGCAGCCGGGTGACACGCTGCTGCTTGGCACCGACCTCGTCAAGGACCTCGACCGGTTGGTCCGCGCCTACGACGACGGTGCCGGTGTCACAGCGCAGTTCAACAAGAACGTGCTCGCGGTGGTCAACCGTGAACTCGACGCGGACTTCGACCCGGCCGCGTTCCATCACGTCGCCCGCTGGAACCCCGACGCCGAGCGTATCGAGATGTGGCTTCGGGCTGGCCGTCCGCAACGGGTGCGGATCGGCGATCTGAACTTGACGGTGGAATTCGGCGCCGGTGAGGAAATGCTCACCGAGGTGTCGTGCAAGTTCCGCCCCGATGGCGTGGCCGACGAGCTGGCCGCGGCCGGTCTACGCCGAGTGGCGTGGTGGACCGACGAGGCCGGGGACTTCGGGTTGTCACTCGCGGTCAAGTGACCCTCGCCGAGGAGTGGCGGGCGGCCCGCCCTCCGACTGCCGGCGTGCACCTGGACAGTGCCGCCTGCTCGCGGCAGTCCTTCGCCGTGCTCGACGCGACGGCCGCGCACGCCAGGCACGAGGCCGAGGTCGGTGGTTACGTCGCCGCCGAGGCCGCGGCGCCCGTGCTCGACGCGGGCCGTGCCGCCGTCGCGGCGCTCACCGGGTTCAGCGTCGAGGACGTCGTCTTCACCACCGGCTCCGGTCACGCGCTGGACCTCGTCCTCGACGACTGGCGGGGTCCGCGGACGGTGGCCTGCCTGCCCGGCGAGTACGGGCCCAACCTACTTGCCATGGCCCGCAACGGTTTCGACGTCACGCCGTTACCCGTTGACGCCGTCGGCCGTCTCGACGTCGAGGCCGCTGAAGGGTTGCTCGCCGCCGACCCGCCCGCCCTGATCCACGTCACCGCGCTGGCCAGTCACCGCGGAATCGTGCAGCCCACCGCAGCGATGGGTGTGGTCTGCGGCGAGTACGGGATCCCGCTGATCGTCGACGCGGCTCAAGCCTTCACGCACGTTGATTGTGCGGGATTCGGCACGATCGCGACGTATACGTCCTCCCGCAAGTGGACGGCAGGGCCACGCGGCGTCGGGCTGCTCGCCGCCCGCAGTGGGGTGCTGAGTGCCGAGACGCTGATCCGACTGGCGCACGCCGAGACGAGTGTCGCTGCGCAGGTGGGGTTTTCGGTCGCTATCGGCGAGTACGTCGCTGCGGGGCCGGAGCGCATCCGGAGCAGGCTCGTCGAGGTCGGCGCGATGACCCGCAACGCGCTGGCCGGCGTCGCGGGTTGGCAGGTCGTGGAGCCTGCCGAGGAGCCGAGTGCCATCACGACGCTGACCCCACCCGATGGAGTCGACCCGGGTGAGGTGCGCGCGAAGCTGCTCGCCGAACATCGGATCGTCACCACCTACGCCGGCATCGAACGGGCCCCGCGCGAGATGACGCGACCCGCACTGCGGGTGTCGCCGCACGTCGACGTCAGCGCGAGCGATCTCGAGATGCTGGCCGCCGCCCTGGCCACCTACGCCTGACCGCCGAGCAGACGCAAACGGCCCTCATTGCGCGCGGATGCGGGCCTTTTCCGTCTGCTCGCGGTGAAGGCGGCACCCTGTCCGACCGGGTAGGGGTGGCGCTGCCCGGTCGTGTGGAATTCCACTGTCGATCGATGGGGATTGACTCCACACTGTTCCCTGGATCACACCCCGTGCCTAGCTTTGTGCCCGACACCCACGCACTCAGCCAGGAGAGGACGACCGCCATGAAGGTCGAGGATCTGCTCAAGCCGTTCCCCATCAAGGAGTTTCACCCGTTCCCCCGCGCCATGATGGGACCGGGTGCGCACGAGATGGTTGGCCCGGAGGCCCTCAAGATGGGCTTCAAGAAGACGCTGCTGATGTCGTCGGGTCTGCGCGGTACGGACATCGTGCACAACATGGCCGAATCGCTGAAGTGGCATGGCCTCGAGGTCGTGGTCTACGACCAGGTCGAGTCCAACCCCAAGGACTACAACGTCATGGACTCGGTCAAGCTGTACCAGGAGAACGAGTGTGACAGCTTCATCTCGATCGGAGGCGGCTCCACCCACGACGCGTGCAAGGGCGCCCGCATCTCCGTCGCTCACGACGGTCGCAGCGTCAACGACTTCGAGGGCTTCAACATGTCCGAGAATCCGAAGAACCCGCCGCACATCGCAATCTCCACCACCGCGGGCACCGGCTCGGAGACCTCGTGGGCATACGTCATCACCGATACCACCACCGATCCGGACAACCCGCACAAGTACGTGGCGTTCGACGACGCGTCGGTGGCGACCCTGGCCGTCGACGATCCGGTGCTCTACTTCGAATGCCCCGTCGACTACACCGCGCAGTGCGGGTTCGACGTGCTCGCGCACGCCTCGGAGCCCTACGTATCCCGGCTGAACTTCGAGCCGTCACTGGGCAACGCCATCCGCGCCATCAAGCTGACCGCCGAGAATCTGCGCGAAGCCACCTGGAACGGGACGGACCTCAAGGGACGCGAAGGCATGATGTACGCGCAATACATTGC
>NZ_JBOGDD010001024.1:0-5708 GCF_050701675.1 Mycobacterium sp.
GGCGTGGACTAGGCGATCAGCGGGCGACGATGACCGACGACCCGTGGCCGAAGAGCCCCTGGTTGGCGGTGACGCCGACCGTCGCGCCCTCGACCTGCCTACCGATGGCCTGCCCCTTCAACTGCCAGGTGAGCTCGCACACCTGCGCAATCGCCTGGGCCGGAATGGCTTCCCCGAAGCAGGCAAGTCCACCCGACGGGTTGACGGGGACCCGGCCGCCAATGGTGGTGGCGCCGCTGCGGAGCAGTGACTCCGCCTCGCCCCTTGCGCAGAGGCCCAGGTGTTCATACCAGTCCAGCTCGAGGGCGGTGGACAGGTCGTAGACCTCGGCCAGTGACAGGTCCTCGGGGCCGATGCCGGCTTCCGCGTAGGCGGCGTCGAGGATCTGATCCTTGAACACCCGGTCCGGTGCGGCCACCACAGCGGTGGAATCCGTTGCGATGTCGGGCAGTTCGGGGAGATGCTGCGGGTACCGCGGGGTCACCGTGCTCACGGCACGCACCGACGGCACGCCCTCGAGTGAGCCAAGGTGCTTCTGGGCGAACGACTTGCTCGCCACGATCAGCGCAGCAGCCCCGTCGGAGGTGGCGCAGATGTCGAGCTGCCGCAGCGGGTCGGAGACCACCGGGCTGGCCAGCACGTCCTCGATCGCGGATTCCTTGCGGTAGCGGGCATTCGGGTTCTGCAGACCGTGGCGCGAGTTCTTGACCTTCACCTGCGCGAAGTCCTCGGACGTCGCACCGTAGAGGTCCATCCGGCGGCGCGCCAGCAACGCGAAGTAGACGGGGTTCATGGCGCCGATCAGGTGGAATCGCTGCCAGTCCGGATCGTTCTTGCGTTCACCGCCCACCGGCGCGAAGGCGCCCTTGGGTGTGGTGTCGGCGCCGATGACCAGGGCGACGTCGCAAAATCCTGCGAGTATCTGGGCACGGGCGCTCTGGAGTGCCTGTGATCCGCTGGCGCACGCCGCGTAGCTCGAGCTGACGGGGACGCCGTTCCAGCCCAGTTTCTGAGCGAACGTCGACCCGGCGATGAAGCCTGGGTAGCCGTTGCGAATGGTGTCTGCGCCCGCCACCAGTTGAATCTGTCGCCAATCCAGGCCTGCCTCGGCAAGAGCGGCGCGTGCGGCGACGACGCCGTACTCGGTGAAGTCGCGGCCCCACTTGCCCCACGGATGCATGCCTGCGCCGAGGATGTACAGGGGTTCCGGCGGGCCGGAGCGAAGCGACTCGGGAGATGTCTCCGGGCTCATGCGATCCTCCATGCGTAGACGCTCCGCACGAATCCGTCTTCGTCGGTGTAGAGCGGCATCGTGGTCAGTTCCATCTCGAGGCCGACCTTGAGGTCCGCTGCCAGAGTGCCCTCGACGACCTTCCCCAGGATGATCAGCCCCTCGTCGGCGAGTTCGACCGCGGCGATGGCGAACGGCTGGAACGGGTCCGCGGCCGGATAGGGACTGGGCGGGGGATACCGATTCTCGGTGTAACTCCACACCTTTCCGCGGCGCGAGAGCGGAACCTGGTCGAGCGTGTCGCCGTCGCACGCCGGGTTCGGGCAGTTGGTGGCCCTCGGCGGAAAGACGTAGGTGCTGCACTGCGTGCACTTACCGGCGATGAGGTGGGCGACTCCGGCGTCGTCGGTGGCGAACCATCCGTCGATGGCTGGTAGTTGCGCTGTGGCGTCCGTAGATCCTGGCACGCGGCCAGCGTAATCGATGCCAACCGTGAAACTGAAACGTGTTGCAGTTTCGCCCGGCTCTGCGTCTCGGGCCGTCTTGGCGACCGCGGCAATCTCGAGCCGGCCCTGCCTAGGTCCGGTCCGCGTGAGTGTCGTGTCGGTACTTGGTGGTGACGCGTGCAAGCTCGTCCGGTCCTGCGCCGGCCCTGAGCATCTCCCGGTTGGCGGCGATGACGGCCGCCGTCTCAGGACGGCGACGGATCTCGTAGTCGCGTAATCCGTTCCGTGGGTCGCGCGCCAATTCGTCGGCCAGCGTCGTGGCGTCGATGATCGACTGTGAGCCACCGTTGGCGCCGACGGGATACATCGGGTGCGCGGCGTCACCGAGCAGCGTCACCCGGCCGCGCCCGTCGGGAGGCGACCACCACGGCAACGGATCCCGATCGACCATCGGGTACTCGAGCACGGTCTGCGCATTTCGCACCAGGGCGGCGACGTCGAGCCAGTCCACCTGGAAGGCCGACAGGTGGCCGATCACGGTGTCCGGATCGCCAGGCGCGTTCCAGTTCGCATCTCCCGGCAGCGCGCCTGGCGCGGCCTCGTCGACCTGAACCACCCAGTTGATCAGTCCGTCGCCGATCGGATAGGTGATGACCTCGACGCCGTCACCCTTGACGATCGCCATCGTCTCGCCGTCGAGGAAGGGCTCGGCCATGGTCGCGCCGCGGAACATCCGCATGCCCGACCAGAGCAGCTGATCGCCCGTTGGGTGTAGCTGCGCTCGCACCGCGGAGTGGATGCCGTCGGCGCCGACGAGTACCGCCGCCGTCATCGCTCCGCCGGAGGTGTGCACCAAGACTTCGTCGTCGGACTCCTGGAATTCGGTCAGCCGGTAACCACAGCGCACCGCGTCCGGTCCGAGCCGGTCACGCACGGCGGACAGCAGCAGCGCCTGCAGACGACCCCGTCCGACGGAAAGCTGCGGCCAGCGATATCCGCCGTCGATTCCACGCGGCTCGCGGTACAGCAGTCGGCCCTCGTCGTCGTGAAATTGGATCGCCCTTGGCGCCACCGCGTGTTCGACCAGCTCGTCGGCGAGGCCGAGCCGGTCGAGCTCGGCGACGGCGCGGGGGAGCAGGTTGATGCCGACCCCGAGCGGTCGCAGTTCGGCGGCTCGTTCGATGACGGTGGCCCCGATGCCGTGTCGATGCAGGGCCAGTGCCGCGGTGAGGCCTCCGATTCCGGCGCCAGCGACGAGCACCGTGGTGTCGTTCATGCCTCACAGCGTCGGCGCACCGGTTCCATAAGTCCAATACATGATCGGACCAGAAAGTATTGTTTCTTCTTATGGAACTTCGGCAGCTGGAGTACCTGGTCGCGGTCGCCGCGGAGGCTAACTTCACCAGGGCCGCGGAGCGTCTGCACGTGGCGCAGCCTGCAGTGAGTGCGCAGATCCAGAAACTCGAACGCGAACTGGGCCAGCCGCTGCTGGACCGATCGAAGCGGACCGTCCGTCTGACGGCAGCAGGCGAGGCGGTGTTGCCCTCCGCGAGGGCCGCCCTTGCCGCCGTCGCCGACGTGCGACGGTCGGTCGAGGAACTCACCGAGCTCGTCAGGGGAACCGTCGCCATCGGCACGGTCACGGCTCACGACATGGACATCGCGGGATTGTTGGCCGACTTCCACCGCGCGCACCCCGGTGTCGAGATCACGCTCAGCACGGACAACTCCGATCTCCTGATCAGCCAACTGCGCAGCGGTGTGCTCGACGTAGCAATCGTGTCGGTCGGCTCCGACGAGTGTCCCGACGGACTCGACGTCGAGGTCGTGACGGACGAGGCCATCGATGCGGCGGTCAGTCAGGACGACGACCTGGCAGGCGAATCGAGCGTGGACCTGGCCGCGCTGGCGGAACGCTCGCTGATCGCGCTTCCCGTCGGCACCGGTGTCCGGCACCGTCTCGACCAGGCCTGCACGACGGCAGGGGTGTCGGTACGGATCGCCTTCGAGGCGTCGACGCCGATCGCGTTGGCCGAACTAGCCGAGCGCGGTCTCGGTGTGGCGATCCTGCCGAGTTCGGTGGCGCGGTCCAGGCCCGGTCTACACGCGCTGACGATCAGGCCCGAGATGCGCGCACGCCTCGTCCTGGCCTGGCGGTCGACCGGCCCGATGAATCCCGCGACCTCGGTACTGGTGCAGATGGCACGGCGTCTCCTGGAGTGTCGGCACGGGTGAATAGAGTGAGGGCGTGAGCCCTGCCAAGACCGAGACCAAGCCCACATTGATGCTGTTGGACGGCAATTCGCTGGCCTTTCGCGCCTTCTACGCGCTGCCCGCGGAGAACTTCAAGACCCAGGGCGGTTTGACCACCAATGCGGTGTACGGCTTCACGGCCATGCTGATCAACCTTCTACGCGACGAGCAGCCCACCCACATCGCCGCGGCCTTCGACGTGTCCCGTCAGACGTTCAGGTCGGAGAAGTACCCGGAGTACAAGGCAGGTCGGTCCGCCACCCCCGACGAGTTCCGCGGCCAGATCGACATCACCAAGGAAGTCCTCGTCGCCCTCGGCATCACCGCGCTGGCCGAGCAGGGGTTCGAGGCCGACGACATCATCGCGACGCTGGCCACCCAGGCCGAGAACGAGGGCTACCGGGTGCTGATCGTCACCGGTGACCGCGACGCGCTGCAACTCGTCAGCCCCGACGTCACCGTGCTCTACCCACGCAAGGGCGTATCCGAGCTGACGCGTTTCACCCCGGATGCCGTCGTCGAGAAGTACGGGCTCACGCCCACCCAGTACCCGGACTTCGCCGCGCTCCGCGGCGACCCGAGCGACAACCTGCCCGGCATCCCCGGCGTGGGGGAGAAGACTGCCTCCAAGTGGATCCTCGAGTACGGCTCGCTGCAGTCGCTCGTCGACCAGGTCGACACCGTCAAGGGCAAGGTCGGAGACTCATTGCGCGCCAACCTCTCCCACGTCATCCTCAACCGCGACCTGACCGAACTGGTCAAGGACGTACCGCTGGCCCAGACGCCCGACACGTTGCGAATGATGCCGTGGGACCGCGACCAGATCCACCGACTCTTCGACGACCTCGAGTTCCGAGTTCTTCGCGACCGGTTGTTCGAGACACTCGCGTCGTCCGACCCGGAGGTGGAGCAGGGCTTCGACGTACGGGGCGGGGTGCTCGAGCGCGGCCAACTCGCGTCCTGGCTGGCCGAGCACGGCAGCGGCCGACGGTTCGGGCTCGCCGTGGTGGGGACGCACCTTGCGTTCGACTCCGACGCCACCGCGATCTCCATCGTCTCGGCCGACGGTGAGGGCTGCTACTTCGACACCTCGACCCTGGCCCAGGAGGACGAGGCGGCGCTGGCCGCCTTCCTCAGCGACCCCGGGGTGCCGAAGGCCCTGCACGAGGCCAAGCTCGCGATGCACGACCTCGCCGGCCGCGGCTGGGATCTCAACGGCGTCACCTCCGACACCGCACTGTCGGCCTACCTGGTGCGGCCCGGGCAGCGCAGCTTCACGCTCGACGACCTCGCAGTCCGGTATCTCAAGCGTGAGCTGCGAGCGGAAAATCCTGAACAACAACAGCTTTCACTCCTCGATGACGAGGATGGCGTCGACGACCAGGCAGTGCAGACGCTGCTCTTGAGGGCATCGGCGGTCGCCGACCTCGCCAACGCGCTCGACGAGGAACTGGCCAGGATCGACTCGTCGGCGCTGTTGGGCCAGATGGAGCTTCCGGTACAGCGGGTCCTCGCGCAGTTGGAGGCCACGGGCATCGCGGTCGATCTCGACCTTCTCGGGCAGCTGCAAAGCAATTTCGCAAACCTGATCCGCGACGCGGCCGAAGCCGCGTACGGCGTGATCGGCAAGCAGATCAACCTCGGCTCGCCCAAACAGCTTCAGGTGGTGCTGTTCGAGGAACTGGAGATGCCGAAGACCAAGCGCACCAAGACCGGCTACACCACCGACGCCGACGCGCTGCAGGGACTGTTCGACAAGACCAGCCACCCCTTCCTGC
>NZ_JBOGDD010001025.1:0-5522 GCF_050701675.1 Mycobacterium sp.
GTGTTGGACAACGCCAAATTGGGCAACGGCGCCTGTATTCCGCTGGAGCCGATGCCGATGATGCGTCCCCACTTCTGACCGCGCATGCCTGGCAACACTGCGCGCACCAGTTCGACTTGGCGGAGCAGCAGGGTTTGAATGGCAGTGGCGATCTGGGCGTCGTTGACGTCGGTGGCCGATGCGGGGGGCGGCCCGGGGCTGTTGAGCACCAGGATGTCGATCGAGCCAACCGTGTCCCGCACCTTCTTCACTAGGTGCTCGACAACGTCAGGTGCTGTGAGGTCCACCTCCAGCCCGACGGATCCTGGCCACTGCGAGGCGACGTCACGAGCTCGCTCACCGCGGCGTCCCGTCACCACCACGTTGACGCTTTCGTCGGCCAGACGCTTAGCCACCGCATGTCCGAGGCCGCCCGTGGAACCGAGCACCAGGGCCGTGCGGCCGGCGATACCAAAGTCCACTACCCAACCAACCTTTCACTGTCTTCTACGATGTCGAGGGCGGTCAGATGCGCGGTGAGAGTCGCATCCAGCTCGGGTGGGAAGACGGCAGCGGGTGGCCGAACTGCGGCGTCCGCCAGGATGCCCCTTCGCCGCATCGCCTCTTTGCGCAGCGCCAGTCCGATACCGGGCTGAGCCTCGAAATTGGCCAACGGCAGCCACCGAGCGAACACCGTGTGCGCGGCGGCGACGCCGCCCTCGTCGTAGGCGCGGATCGCCTCCAGCAACGCTTCTGGGCGGGAGAAGCCCGTCATCGCCCCTGCCGCGCCGGCGGCCAGTTCATCGATCAATCCGACGCCGCCCAGCCCGCCGAACACCGGCACGTTCAGCTGTCCGGTCAGGCGCGCGATGGCGAGCGACGTTGGCGGTGCTTCAGCCTTGACTGCCACCACGAACGGGCACGCCCGAACCACTTCCGCGAGCACGTCCGTCGCAACGCTGACACCGCTGGCCACGGGGTAGTCCTGCGCGACGATTCCCACTCCGCACGCCTCGTGAATCGACGTGAGGTGCGATATCAGGAGCTCGGCGCGGGGACTGTGCAACTGCACCATGAGGGCTCGCACCCGCCCGCCGGCGGCGTCGATGACGTTGCGGCCCTGTTCGATGGCGGGGGAGGTGCGCAATGCCGAGAGCCCGACGATCACCGAGGATCCCTGAGCCGCGTCGACCACCGCCGACACGACGCCGGCCTGCTCGCTGCTGCTCAGCGCGGCGCCTTCGCCGAACACACCGAGCGCAACCACACCCGCCGCGCCGATATCGGTGAACAGGCCGACCTGCCGGCGTAGGGAGTCGAGGTCGACGTCACGGGAGGCCCCCGCGAACGGCGTCGCCAGGATTCCCCACAGCCCCCGCTCGAGACCTTCTGTTGTGGTCATTCGGTTTTCACCACCGGAATGGTCCCGCTGCGGATCGTGGCGAGGCGGGCCCGCTCGTGGTCACGGCGCTGGTTCGCTCCATCGAGCGCCGCGGTGACCTGCTCGGCGGGAATGACGATGACTCCGTCGGCATCGGCGACCACCACGTCGTCGCGGCGCACGGTCCGGTGGCCCACCAGTACTGGCTCCCCGCGCTGGCCGGCATCCGTCTTGGCGGCGTGTCGCATTGCGATACCTCGGGCGAACACCGGAAAGCCCATTGTTGCAAGCTCTTCGACGTCACGCACCGTCCCGTCGATCACCAGACCCGCGACCCCTCGCACCAGCGCGATGGTGGCGAGGATCTCGCCGAAGTACCCGTATTGGCCGGCTCCGCCGTCGAAGACGATCACCGAACCGGCGGGTGCCTCGCGCACCGCGTGCTGCAGCGCGAGATTGTCACCAACCTCGCCGCGGGCCGGAAAGGCGGGCCCGGCCACGCGGGCACCTTGCCAGACGGGTCGGATTCCCGGGTCGATCCAGCAGTCCAGGCCACTGCCCTCGTAGATCGTGCTGGTGCCCAGCGCGACGAGACTGTCGGGTAGCGATGAGGTGGTCAAGGTTTCCTCCAGTGGGGTGTTCATCGGCTATGACTCTGCTCGCGTGCGAGCGGGACCAGTTGGTTCCATTGGGTGTCGAGGTCGGTCCAGGTCTTGTTCACCCATGCGGCGTCCTGAAATCCGAAGACGAAGCCGCCCTGCTTCATCCGCTCGACGAATGCCGGGTCGGCGAGAGCGTCGGCGCTGGCCTTCGCCAGGGCGTCCTGCAGCTTCTTGGAAACCTCGGGCTTGAGGCCGGCCGGCGCAGCGATGACGTTGTAGGAGTCCCATTGCAGGTCGTATCCCAGTGATACGCCGGTGGGAACACCGTCGAGTCCCGGGATCGGCTTCTTGTCAAGGGCGGCCAGCGCGCGGACTTCGCCCGTGGTGAGCTGGGATCGGAATGTCGGGACGGTGCCGAGGGCCATGTCGACCTCGCCGCCGATCAGGGCGATCAGCTTCTCACTTCCGGAATCGAAGGGGACGATCTTGAGGTCGGTGCCCGTCGTCTGCATGAACTTCAGCGCGGCGATGTGGTCGTCGCCGTTGAGGCCGTCCACTCCGACGGTGATCGCACCCGGTCGCGCCTTGGCATCCGTCAGTAGCGCTCCCAGGTCCTTCCATCGACTCTTGCCCGACACCGCGAGGATGCCCTGGAAGCGATTGATGGCACCGAGGGGTTCGAAACTCTCCCGTTTGTAGGTGGCGCGCTTGTCGGGATCGACGTACGCCAGCGTCGACGGCAAATTCGTGAGGCCGATGGTATAGCCGTCCGGATCCGCGTTGGCCAATTCGGTCAGCGCCACTTGGCCGCCGGCGCCGACCTTGTTGTCCACCACGATGTCGGTGCCGAGCGCCTTGCTCAGGTAGGGCTGAAGGTCGCGGACCAGGAGGTCGGACGACCCGCCTGCGGTGTACGGCATCAGGAACGTGATGGGTTGTCCGCCGGGGTATTCCCCGCCGCTGGCGCTGTTTGCGCCCAGCGACGAACATCCGGTGAGCATGGTCAATCCGGCGGCCGCAACGGCGATGGTCGTTCGTCGGAGACATCTGCGGATCATGGTGGTCCTCCTGTACTAGTTGAGTGCCCGCTTCTAGGGATGGGAGTGTTCGGTGCCGCGGCCAGGGACTGCTGCGACCGTCGGTGGGTCGTCGGGCGGGGCCGGCGTGGATGGGGCCGCACCGATCCGACTTCGGATGACTCTCAGCACGAAGGGCAACGCCAGAGTGACGAGCCCGAGTACCAGGAACGTGGCCGCGAAGGGGCTGCCCCACAGCGTCGAGACATCACCGTCCGACAAGAGCAACGCGCGGACCAGATTTGTCTCCAGGATGGGCCCGAGGACCATCGTCAACGCGATGGGAGCCAATGGAATGTCCGCCTTGCGGAGCCAATACCCCACCACACCGAAGACGCAGAGAACGAGGATGTTCAGCGCGGCGCCGTTGACGACGTAGGAGCCGAGCATCATCAGGCCGAGCACGACGCCGAACAGCACCGCATACGGGATGCGCAGGATCAGCAACCACACTCGGACCAGTGGCACGTTCAACACGAGCAGGATGACATTGCCGACGAAGAGGCTGGCGATGATGGCCCAGGCGATGTCGGGGTGGTCGCGGAACAGCAGCGGTCCTGGCGTCAATCCGTGAACCACGAACGCGCCCATGAGGATCGCCATGGTCACCGATGCGGGAATGCCCAGGGTGAACATCGGGACCATGGTCGCGATACCCAGAGAGTTGTTCGCCGTCTCGGGACCCGCGACGCCTTCGATGGCGCCCTTGCCGAACTGGTGACGATGCTTGCGCGAGAGTCGCTTCTCCAGGACGTAGGAGGCGAAAGTCGCCGTCGTGCCTGGTGATCCAGGGAGCAGGCCGATCAGGAAGCCAATGATGCTGCCGCGGGCCATCGGTCCTGCCGAGCGGCGCCAATCCTCGCGGGTCGGCACCATGCGACCCAACTCGGGCTTGCGCCGCGTCATGATTCGATTCTCGAGGCCGACGAGCATCTCGCTGAGACCGAACAACCCCATGATGACCGAGACGAGGTCGATCCCGTCGAACAGCGCGGGGATCCCATCGGTGAACCGCGGCGTTCCGAGCACCGGGTCCAGCCCCACCAGGCCGATGGCCAAGCCGATCATCGCGCTGATGAGGCCCTTGACGAGGCTGCGGCCGGTCAGTCCGACGACGAGTGCGAGACCGGCGACACCGATCGCGAAGTATTCGCGCGCTCCCAGTCCCACCGCGGCCTGCGCCAGTGGTGCCGCCAGGATCAGACCGATGATGCCGACGGTAGCCCCGGCGAAGGACCCAACCGCCGCGATGACGAGGGCGACTCCGCCACGACCTTGCTGGGCCATGGGATAGCCATCCAAAGTGGTTGCCACCGAGGATGGTTCGCCTGGAACGTTCATCAGAACCGACGTGATGGTTCCGCCGTACATCGATCCGTAGAGAATGGCCGCGATCATGATGATGCCCGGCACGGGGCCAACGACGTAAGTGACCGGCAATAGGAGCGCCATCGCCGCGGGCGGGCCGAACCCTGGCAGAATTCCGACGACCATGCCCAAGACGCACCCGGCGAATGCGAACAACAAGTTCGTCGGGGACAGAATCTCCCCGAAACCATTGAGCAAGTTATAGATAGAGTCCACGTCGACCTCCGGCGGGTGTCAGAGCAGGCCAACCAGGTACGGGCGCAGTACCCCGGTGGGTAGCTGAATCCCGAGCGTGGTGGTGACCAGGAGAAAAGTGATGACTGCGAACAGGATTCCGGTGACGGAGGCGACGAGCCACCGGCCGCCGGCGAGGCGGATCAGCCCCGTGACGCACAGCGCGGATACGATCGGGTAGCCAATCGGAACGAGCGCGAACGCAGCGATCACCAGAATCGCGACGGACAGACCCGACCGCACCAGAGCTGAACGATCTGGGGGCGGCTCGATCTCCGGATGTGGCTGATGTGGATGACGAACAGCCTCAATGAGATACAGCGCGCCTAGAACGAAGATGCTCGCTCCGACGATCCCGGGGAACAGCCCGGGACCGGGCAGTCCTCCGACCCATAGGGGGTAATTCCTGGAGCTGAACGTTATGGCTGCGCCCAATGCGGTGACACCCGCCGCCGACAGCACGTTCACGAGCCGGAAGGCACGAGGGTTCCACTGCGTGGTCGCCTCGGCGGCCACCACCCCCTCGGCCTGTTCGGTGGCGCGGACTACGGCGTCCAGAAGGCTTTCGCCGCTGTCCTTCTTAGTGCGACGGTTCATCGTCACCCACCACCTTGGCAATGTCGTCGAGTCGCTGAAGTGATTCCTCGATCCGTTCTGGTGCGAGATGGTGTAGTGCGTTCTGCAGGGCATAGCAGATCAAGAACGGAACGATGAGCGAACGCTGGTTCGGATTGGGCCCGCGCGGCGCTATCAAGATCTGTTGTGGGACAGGCCGATACGTGTAGCCGCCCTCGTCAGCAATGACTGCGGTGGTGGCACCCTGCGCAACGGCGACGCCATTTATCCGGTCGAGTCGTGCGTCCGGTCGCCGCAACACGAACG
>NZ_JBOGDD010001026.1:0-5446 GCF_050701675.1 Mycobacterium sp.
GTCCAGGAGGCGCTCAAGCAGCTGTCGATGACCGACACCGCTCCCGCCGCGGCTTCCCGCGGCAGTCGCGTTCCGCTCGAGGGCATGTCACTGCCGGTAGTGGGCGCGCGAACCGCCCAGATCAACGACGCCGGAGTGCTCAGCACGGTTCGGCTCGCTGCGGTCAACGTGGCCGGTTTCCTCGAGGCGGCAGGGGTGCCGCTGCAGCAGAGCGACAGTGTCGTCCCCGCCGCCAGCTCTCCGGTGATCGACGGAATGCAGATCCAGGTCACCCGCGTCCGCGTCGCGAGGGAGACCCAGAGGGTGCCGCTGGTGCCCAAGAACGCACAGGTCCCCGACGTCACGATGAACATGAGCCGCCAGGTCGTCGTGGACCCGGGCCAGGCGGGCACTCAGGACGTGACCTACGCCGTCGCCACCGTCAACGGAGTGGAGACGGGGAGGTTGCCAGTAGCCAATGTCGTCGTCGATCCCGCACGTGATGGCCTGGTTCGGATCGGCGCGAAGCCCGGTACCGAGGTGCCCCAGGTGACTCAAGGAGCCACTTGGGATTCTCTGTCGAGTTGTGAAGCCGGAGGTAACTGGGCGATAAACACCGGCAACGGCTTCTACGGTGGTGTCCAATTCGACCAGAACACCTGGGAGCGCAACGGAGGATTGCGGTATGCTCAGCGAGCCGATCTGGCTACGAGAGAAGAGCAGATCGCGATTGCTGAGGTAACTCGGGCGCGCCAAGGTTGGGGCGCGTGGCCGGTGTGTAGTGGAAGGTTGGGTGTGCGCTGACTATTCGGCTTCTCGGGCGGACCGAGATAAGGCATCTGGCCAAGGAACTGGAGTTCCGGCCACGGAAGGCGTTCGGGCAGAACTTCGTGCACGACGCCAACACCGTTCGTCGCATCGTGTCGGCGTCCGGGGTCAATCGCAGCGACCTGGTCCTCGAAGTGGGTCCGGGCCTCGGGTCGTTGACACTGGCGTTGCTCGACCGCGGCGCGAAGGTGACGGCCGTCGAGATCGACCCCGTTCTGGCGCGTCAGCTGCCCAAGACCATCGCCGAGCACTCGCACAGCGAGATCAACAGGCTGACGGTCTACAACAGCGACGTCCTCAATCTGATGCCGTCGGATCTCGAAGAGCAGCCCACCGCGCTCGTCGCGAACCTGCCCTATAACGTCGCGGTGCCTGCGCTGCTCCATCTTCTGGCCCAGTTCCCGACGATCCGCACCGTGATGGTGATGGTGCAGGCGGAGGTCGCCGAGCGCCTCGCCGCCGAACCCGGCGGCAAGGACTACGGGGTGCCCAGCGCCAAGATCCGTTTCTACGGCAACGTCCGGCGCCACGGCATGGTGTCGCCGACGGTCTTCTGGCCGATTCCGCGGGTCTACTCGGGCCTGGTGCGCATCGACCGCTACGAAACCTCGCCGTGGCCCACCGAGGACGGCTTCCGCAAGAAGGTGTTCGAGCTGATCGACGTCGCGTTCGCGCAGCGCCGCAAGACCTCACGCAACGCGTTCGCGGAGTGGGCCGGCTCCGGTAACGAGTCGGCGGAGCGGCTGTTGTCGGCGAGCATCGACCCGGCCCGGCGTGGCGAGACTCTCGGCATCGCCGACTTCGTCAGGCTGCTGCAGCGTTCCGGCAAGGCCGATGAGGTCGACGACGCCGATGACGCCCCCGTGCCGCCCAACGTCCGCGTGTACTGAGCGGCTGGCACCCAGCACACGCGGACGTCGGTGACGTTCTGTTCTAGCCTTCGTCCTCCGTCTTCTTCGCCTGCTTGGCAGCCTCGCGTGCGTCCTTGGCCAAGAACTCGTCCTGCAGCGGCGTCTCGGCGTAGACCGGGTAGTTGCCGGTGATTCCGATGCGCTCCTGGGCGACCGACAGCACGCGGCCGCGGACGGCGTACCAACCGCCCACCAGCGTCGGAACGATGACGGCCAGCGCGATCAGATTCCAGATGTTCTCCCAGCACATCAGGACGGTCACCGCCGCCAGGAAGACCACGGTGGCGTAGCTCGTGTAGGGAGTGCCGAACAGCCGGAAGCTCGGTCGCTCCAGGATGCCCCTCTGCGACCAGCGGTACAGCTGGATCTGGCAGATCACGATGGTGGCCCACGACGCGATGATGCCCAGCGCGGAGAGGTCCAGCGCGATGTTGAAGGCCTCGGAGGGCACGACGAGGTTGAGGAAGACGCCGACCACGGTGAAGCAGGCCGTCAGCGCGATGCCTGCCCACGGAACGCCCCTGCTGGACATCTTCGCGGTGAACTTGGGCGCGCTGCCGTTCATCGACATCGAGCGCAGGATTCGGCCCGTCGAATACAACCCGGCGTTGAGGCTCGACAGGGCCGCCGTCAGCACGACGAAGTTCATGATGTCGCCGGCAGCGGGCACACCGATGCTCGAGAAGAACGTGACGAATGGACTGGTGCCCTGCTTGTACGCGGTGTACGGCAGCAGCAGGGCGAGAATGATGAGCGAACCGACGTAGAACACCGCGATCCGGAAGATGACGGAGTTGATCGCCTTCGGCATGACCTTCGCCGGGTTCTCCGTCTCGCCGGCTGCGGTTCCGACCAATTCGACTGCGGCGTAAGCGAAGATGACACCCGAGGTGATCACGACGAGGGCCAGCAGACCGTGGGGCAGGATTCCGCCGTTGTCGGTGATCACCGAAGGGCCGGTGGTCGCCCCCTGCACCGTGAAACGACCGGCGAGGAAGACGATCCCGACGACCAGGAACGTCACCAGAGCGACCACCTTGATCAGGGCAGCCCAGAACTCCATCTCGCCGAACCACTTGACCGAGATCATGTTGATGCTCAGCACGATGACGAGCGCTACCAACGCGATCGCCCACTGCGGAATCGCTTCGAAGGCACCCCAGTAGTGCATGTAGAGCGCGATGGCGGTGACGTCGACGATCGAGGTGCAGGCCCAGTTGAAGAAGTACATCCAGCCCGCGACGTAAGCGGCCTTCTCTCCGAGGAATTCACGCGCGTACGAGACGAACGATCCGGATGACGGCCGGTGTAGCACCAATTCGCCGAGCGCGCGCAGGATGAAGAAGACGAAGATGCCGCAGATCGCGTAGACGATGAACAGGCCGGGCCCGGCACTGGCGAGTCGGCCACCGGCACCCATGAACAGGCCGGTGCCGATCGCGCCGCCGATCGCGATCATCTGCAGCTGTCTGGGTTTCAGACCCTTGTCGTAGCCCTCTTCTTCATGGGCCAACGCTGAATTGTCATATGCTGCCGGGGATTCCGTAGTCATTTACCGAAGTTAGCTGGCACCGACCCTGGGTGACGCTGTGAGCGGTAAAGATCAAGTTAAGTAAACGTATTGCTGGTGTTATCGCATGCTCACCCAATTGCCCTGGTGATCAACCTGACGAACTCCGAGCAGGATTGATAACGAAGTTCCGGCGTCTTCGCCATGCCCTTGGCCAGGATCGAGTCGAACGCTCGCGGCAGCCAATCGATCCGGCGGGAATACCGAGGGACGGGGTCGTTCAAATGGGCGCTCATCAACGCCATCGACGTCTTCGCCGTAAAGGGAGGTGAACCCACTAGGAGTTCGACCGCGGTACACGCCAGGGCATACTCATCGGAAGCCGCCGACGGTGCGTGCCCGCGCAACACCTCCGGTGACGCGTAGGGCAGGGATGCCTCGACGTGCGTCGGCCTGACGTCTCGACCCCCGGCGATCGAACGGGCGATGCCGAAGTCGGAGAGTGCCGCGCCACCGTCGGAAAACGGTTCGGCGACAAGGATGTTCGTCGGCTTGACGTCGCAGTGCACGACCCCCTTGACGTGCGCGTTGTCCAACGCGTCTGCGATCTGGGCGAGGGCGGTGAGGCGGTCGTGTCGCGAGTGCAGATTCCTGGCGGTGCCACCGCCGACGAGTTGCATCGCCAACCATCCGGGACCGCACCCGTACATGGCCACCACGTGGGGATGGGCGGCTCGCTTGGCAAACTCGAACTCACGTTGCAGAAGCGCCATGTGCACCGGATCGCGATGGTGCGGGTCGAGCACCTTGAGGGCGACCGGGGTCTCGGGCGCCGCCGCGTGGTGCGCCCGGTAGACGATGGCGGTACCGCCGTGGCCGATGACGCCGTCGATCACGTAGTCCTCGAACGTGTCCAACGGGACCAGCATCCTCATCACAGTAGGGTCCGGCCGCGGTCGCCACCGGACGGGAAGGGCGTCGCAGTGATCCTTGACACACCTTCCGAGCAAACACTAGCGTGGTAAGTCTGTGGTAGCCGGGCAGCGGCGCCAAGCGGCGGGATCAACGAGGGGTATCTCACCACTTCCGTACCTGTCGCCGCGTGGCGACGTTAATGTCGTGGCGTGCCCTGGTCTGACGGAGACATCGCCACCGAGTGGGTGTCCACTGGGTCCGTCACCGTTCGAGTGCCTGGCAAGGTCAACCTCTACCTCGCCGTCGGTGACCTCCGCGCTGATGGCTACCACGAGCTCACCACGGTCTTCCATGCCGTTTCCCTGTTCGACGAGATCACGGTGAGCAATGCCGACGTGCTGTCGTTGGAGCTGTCGGGGGAGGGCTTCGGTGAGGATTCGGAATCGCTGCCGCTGGATCGGCGCAACCTCGCGTGGCGCGCCGCCGAGTTGATGGCCGAGCACGTCGGCCGTCCGCCCGACGTCGCCATCTCCATGGACAAGTCCATTCCCGTCGCGGGTGGCATGGCAGGCGGCAGTGCAGACGCCGCGGCCGTCTTGGTGGCGATGAACGCGCTGTGGGAACTCGGGGTCCCGCGCCGGGACCTGCACACCCTGGCCGCCGAGTTGGGTAGCGATGTGCCGTTCGCCCTGCACGGCGGTACCGCGCTTGGCACGGGTCGTGGCGAGCAGTTGGCGACTGTGCTCGCCCGCAACACGTTTCACTGGGTGCTGGCGTTCGCCGACGGCGGCCTGTCCACCCCGAAGGTCTTCGGGGAGATCGACAGGTTGCGAGCCGACGCCAGCCGCGACCAGACGGCCAGGCTCCACGACCCCGAACCGTTGCTCGCCGCCCTGGCCTCCGGTGACCCCCACGAGCTCGCACCGCTTCTCGGCAATGATCTGCAGCCCGCTGCGTTGAGCCTCGACGCCGGGTTGCGACGCACCCTGCGCTCGGGTGTCGAGGCAGGGGCGTTGGCGGGCATCGTGTCGGGCTCGGGCCCGACGTGCGCGTTTCTGTGCGCGTCGGCGGAGTCGGCGATCGACGTCGGCGCGGAACTTGCGGGGGCGGGCGTGTGCCGGACGGTGCGCGCCGCGAGCGGCCCGGTGCACGGCGCCCGCGTCGTCCCGGCGCCTCCGCGGACGGTGTGACTCACACCTCAATCCGCGGATTCGTTTGGCAGTTACTTAAGAGTCTCTTAAGATGATCCACGGTGAAAACTAGCGGTCACGGATGCGACGCGATGACTTCTCCCGCCTGGGCC
>NZ_JBOGDD010001027.1:0-4750 GCF_050701675.1 Mycobacterium sp.
TGAAGAACAGGTTCTCCAGCAGGGCCTGCGCGGACTCCTTGGTCGGCGGCTCGCCCGGGCGCAGCTTCCGGTAGATGTCCAGCAGAGCCTCGTCGGGACCGGCGGTGCTGTCCTTCTCGAGGGTCGACATCATGATCTCGGAGAAACCGAAGCGCTCGGTGATCTTCTCGCTGGTCCAGCCGAGTGCCTTCAGCAGCACGGTGACCGGCTGACGGCGCTTGCGGTCGATGCGCACGCCGACGGTGGCGCGCTTGTCGACGTCGAACTCGAGCCACGCACCGCGACCGGGGATGACCTTGACACTGGTCAGGTCGTTCTCGGTGGCCTTGTCCTTCGACTTGTCGAAGTAGACGCCTGGCGAGCGGACGAGCTGGGACACCACGACACGCTCGGTGCCGTTGATGATGAAGGTGCCCTTCTCCGTCATCATCGGGAAGTCACCCATGAAGACGGTCTGGCTCTTGATCTCACCGGTGGTGTTGTTGATGAACTCGGCGGTCACGAACAGCGGCGCCGCGTAGGTCTGATCCTTTTCCTTGCAGTCGTCGACGGGCGCCTTGACCTCGTCGAAGCGCGGATCGGAGAAGCTCAGCGAGAGCGTGCCCGCGAAGTCCTCGATCGGCGACAACTCAGTGAGCACCTCTTCGAGGCCACCGACCGGGCTGACCTCGCCACGCTCGAGTGCCTTCTCACGCCATCCATCGGAGCCGATCAGCCACTCGAAGGAGTCCGTCTGCACGTCAAGCAAGCCGGGAACCTCTAGAGGCTCGCGGAGCTTGGCGAACGAAACTCGGTTGGGTGCTCCCGGAACGGAGTTGTTGGGGTTTTCTACTGACTTGCTCTGGCGAGAGACTGCCAAGATGCATCCTTCCAGCACCGGATGCGACTGTGGGCGATCGGCCGAAGACCGGACCCTTGCCGCGTTATCTGCGTTAGGTTCGGCTGGCGTTCTCAAGCCTGAATCTCTCCGCCACGCGGCACGCGTCTAGGTCACTGAGCGGGGCTCAGACCAGTGGTCGTGTCAGAGTGCAGGTGAGGGTGGGCAGGATGCAGCCAGCGCAACGTCCAACACTAGCGCAGAACGGCGCATTCCTCAACATCCGCATGATAGGGCTCCCGGCGCTGGCTGGCGACCTCAACCCGTACATACATGCTGACCAACAGACTGGCCCGTTTGAGCGTTTCCGTCAAGGGTTCGCGCCGCGTTTCGTGTGGACAGTTCTCGTAGCTCGCGGGTCTGCCCAATCGAGTTGCGACTCGGCCGCCGATTCGAGCCGTTCGTAGGCCCATCCGCGCTCCACGGCCAACCACGAGATCACCAGCGCGGCGTCGCGCAACGGAACGGGCCGACGACCCATGACGACCAGGGAGGGACGGTCAAGCAGTGCGCGGGCGCTATTCACTGCAGGGCGGTCAACCAGTCGGCCGACCGGGAGAGGTCAATCCCTGGCGACCGGAATCGACGCCGTTGGGGTTTCTTCTTCGGCGTTGCGGTGCCGGGCGGTCGGGTCGTCGTCGCTGCTGGTGTTGACGTTGGCCATGCTGGACGTCGGGTGCTGGTTGTGCCCGTCGAGGTCCTTGCGGATGGCTTCCTGGGCGGCCGGCGGCAGGGTGTGCATGATCTCGCGCACCCGGGCCTGGCGACGGTCGACGGCCTGGCGATGCGGCATCCCCGGGGTGGCATTGACCTGCGGCGGCACACCCTCGATCTCCTCGGTACCACCATCGTGGTGACCCGCGTCGATCATGGCCTGCTCCTCGGCCATCGTCGACTCGTCCTTCTCCTCCGACATCCCGATCGGCCCGATCCGGCGACCGTTGAGGAACTGCTTGACCACCGGCTCATCGGAGGTCAGCAGCACCTCACGCGGACCGAACATCACCAGATGCTTGCGGAACAACATCCCCATGTTGTCGGGCACCGTGCGGGCGATGTTGATGTTGTGCGTCACGATCAGAATGGTGCAGTCGATCTGAGCGTTGATGTCGATCAACAACTGCGACAGATACGCCGTACGCACCGGGTCCAGACCGGAGTCCGGCTCGTCGCACAGGATGATCTGCGGATCCAACACCAGGGAGCGGGCCAGCCCGGCCCGCTTGCGCATACCACCGGAGATCTCCCCGGGGAACTTCGTCTCATCCCCCGTCAGACCGACCAGATCGAGCTTCTCCATCACGATCTGACGGATCTCGGATTCCTTCTTCTTCGTGTGCTCACGAAGCGGGAACGCGGTGTTGTCATACAACGACATCGACCCGAACAGCGCGCCGTCCTGGAACATCACCCCGAACAGCGTGCGGATCTCGTAGAGCTCCTTGGCCGAGCACTCGATGATGTTGGTGCCGTCGACGATGATCTTGCCGCGCTCGGGACGCAGCAGACCGATCAGCGACTTCAGAAACACCGACTTACCGGTACCGGACGGCCCCAACAGCACGCTGACCTCACCAGGAGGCAGGTCGAACGTCACGTCCTCCCAAATTCGCTGGGGCCCGAAGGACTTCGTCAGCCCCTCAACCTGAATACCGATGCCCACGCGCGACCCTTCCGCCAGTGTCTTTGCCCGCCAACCAGACATGCCCGCCTGTGGCTTGAGTCACTGTAGCGCACTCGCCATCGGCCCTAACGCCTTTGTGCCATCCGGCCGGGGAGGCAAACGAGGGTCGCAGTTTGCTCGTTTTCACCTCTGCAGGCACCCCGGTTGCCACCGAACCCGTGCAACGCAAAGGGCCCCCGGGATTCCCGGGGGCCCTTGCGTGCAGAACTACTACTTGACGGTGACCGTCGCGCCTGCGGCCTCGAGCTTGGCCTTGGCGTCGTCGGCGACGTCCTTGTTGACCTTCTCGAGCAGCGACTTGGGGGCGCTGTCGACGAGGTCCTTGGCCTCCTTGAGACCAAGGCCGGACACGATCTCGCGGACGACCTTGATGACGCCGATCTTCTTGTCGCCCGCGCCCTCGAGGACGACGTCGAACTCCGACTGCTCCTCGGCGGCCTCGGCGGGGGCGGCTGCACCCGGGGCGGCTGCGACGGCGACCGGCGCGGCGGCGGTGACGTCGAAGGTCTCCTCGAACGCCTTGACGAACTCAGAGAGCTCCAACAGGGTCAGTTCCTTGAACGCGTCGAGCAGGTCTTCGGTGCTGAGCTTGGCCATTGTGTGGTCCCTTCCTAAATATCTTGCTTGGGTCTGTGGTGGTGTTTGGGTGGTCTACTCGGCAGGTGCCGAGGCGTCCGATGCTGCTTCTGCTTCTGGTGCGTCTACCTCTGGCGCGGGGCCGGAACCGGCGCCTTCTTCGGCTGCTCTCTTCTCCTGCAACGCGAAGACGAGGCGGGCGACCTGCGATGCGGGGGCTGCGAACAGCGCCGCGGCCTGGCTCGTCTTGGCCTTCATCGCTCCGGCCAGCTTGGCCAGCAGCACCTCGCGCGACTCGAGGTCCGCGATGCGGTTGACCTCGTCCACGGACAGCGCCTTGCCGTCCATGTAGCCGCCCTTGACGATCAGGGCCTTGTTGTCCTTGGCGAAGTTCTTGATCGCCTTTGCGGCGTCGACGGGCTCACCCTTGATGAACGCGATGGCGGTCGGACCGGTGAACAGTTCGTCCAGGCCCTTCACACCTGCTGCGGAGGCAGCGCGCTTTACCAGGGTGTTCTTGGCGACCGAGTACGTGGCGGAGTCTCCGAGGGACTTGCGCAGATCGGCAAGGTTGGCCACGGTGAGCCCGCGGTACTCGGTGACGACCGCGGCGGTCGAGTCCTTGAACTGCTCGGCGATGTCGGCAACGGCGGTGGCCTTCTCAGCTTTGGCCATGCATGCCTCCTATCTAGGTTTGGGCCGGCGGGCACCCTTTGAATCCGGCTGAATGGTCTGGAAACGACGAACGCCCCGGGCGCAGTGCGGCCGGGGCGTGAAGATCCGCTGGCACGCGCCAGCGGTGATGCCTCGTCCTCCTGCGTGGGCCGCCCGGGGTTTCCCGGACCTTCAACCGATTTCTCGGTGACCGACGGTCTTCGGTGGAACAACGGAAAGGATAGCGTGCTACCTCCCGGTCAGCCAAAACGCTTCTTTCCATCATGGGACTTCGGCGCGTTCGGTTGCGGTGCTCGCGACTCAGCGCGCCCAAACCACCAGCGGGCGGGATCGCGGGAGACGTCGGCGTGGGTGGGCTGGCGTCAGCCGGCAGCCATCGCCAGGTAGCCCTCACTGGCACTCGGGAAACGCGGCCGCCACGAGGTGGCGGACCGGAATGACGCGTTGCTCACGCGCAACGACCGCGTCAGCGAGGTGAGCCGGTCACCGAGCAGTAGACCCAAACGGCCAGGCACCCGCACCCACAGACCGGTTTCCACGGCGTCGGCACACGCCTTGGCATAACCAGCCTTGGTCAGCGGCTCGTCGTCGACGACGTTGTACACGCCGCCGGGCGCCCCGAGGCTGGCCACCACTGCCTCGGCGGCGTCGTCGAGATGGATCGAGGACAGGTACGACGACGACCGTCCAGGCATGAACCCGACGTGCTTGCGCGCCAACGCAAGAAACTCGCGGCTCTGCGCGGATCCCTGGCCGTAGAAGAGCCCGAACCGCAACGTGATCGCCGTTGCGCCCGCGTGCGCGAATCGACGCGCGCTGGCTTCCGCGGCATGGTTGCCCCGCGCTATCGGATAGTGATCGACGGGGGCCTGCTCGTCGAGCCAGCGGTCGCCGCCGTCGGCGTAGATCATCACCACGGACTCCTGCACCACCCGTCC
>NZ_JBOGDD010001028.1:0-6613 GCF_050701675.1 Mycobacterium sp.
ACGTAGGTCGCCGGGGTACTGACCTCCCCTGCGAGATCGGCGCCCAGCATCGACGGCTGGCTGCGCACACGACTCAGCAGCTCGTCGACCTCGGCGAGCGCGTCACCGGAGAAGACTCCCGCCTTCATCGAGCCGGCAGAACGCAGATGGCGCACGACCGCGCGAGTGTCGATCCCGGCGATCCCGACGATTCCCTGGCGAACGAGCTCGTCGTCGAGCGTTCCGGTGGCCCGCCAGTTCGAGGCTCGCGGCGACGGATCCCGGACCGCATAGCCGGCGACCCAGATCTTGTCGCCACGACTTTCGCCGTCCTCACCGTTCCACCCCGTGTTGCCGATCTGTGGCGCCGTCGCGACCACGATCTGCCCGTGATAGCTCGGGTCGGTCAGGGTCTCCTGATACCCGGACATCCCGGTCGAGAACACCGCCTCCCCCAGGGTCTGCCCGACGGCGCCAAAGGCGGTGCCCGTGAACGTCCGTCCGTCGTCAAGGACCAAGACGGCCTTCGAGCCCGTCATGCAGCCTCCTCTACCCAGTTGGCGAGCTCGCGGCGGTCGTCGCCGCGGAACCCGGTGTCGATCTCGGTACCCGACGGCAGCTTCCAGCGGATCGCGAGGATGCCGTCGTACGTGAGGGCCTTGCCCGCGATACCCCGCTCGGTCCTGATCGCCGTGATCGATTCGTCGGGGATCCAGATCGGCCCTGCGCCGCTTCGCTGCACCATGATTCCCTCTGGGTAGCGGGTCAGCACCGCCTTGCTCCGGAATCCCAGGTCGCCCACGGCGATCCGGTTCTGCCAGCTCGGCGCAATCGTGCTTCCGACATAGAGGCCCTTGGTCGCCGGGACGATCGCGGGCCCGACGGTGTCGGGCAGTGGCGGAAGCGTGCCGATCATCTCCGCCTGCCGCTGCGCCCGGTGCAACCAGCCGCGAAGAATCTGCCGGATGAAGAACGCGATCAGCACCGCCAGCAGCGCAGCCATGATGAGGCAGGCGATCAGCGTGGGGGTATTCATGCTGGACTCTTCCCGTCGCGTGCGGTCACCTTGCCGCGCAACAACGTCAACGTCACCGCCGCGGGCAGGGTCATGGCCTCGTACGGAGTGTTGTCCGATCGGCTGGCGAGTTCGGCACCGCTGACGGTCCAGGTCGCATCGGGGTCGACGACCGTCAGGTTGGCTGGCTCGCCGACCTCGAGCGGCCTGCCCTGGTCGGGCAGGCCGACGATGCTGGCGGGCGCCTCACTCATGACCCTCGCGACGTCGCGCCAGGTGATCAGGCCAGGTCGCACCATCGCTTCGACGACCACCGACAGCGCGGTCTGAAGACCGAGCATGCCGGGCCGCGCAACGGCGAACTCGCACATCTTCTCGTGCTCGGCGTGCGGCGCGTGATCGGTGGCCACGCAGTCGATGACCCCATCGGCGAGCGCCTGCCGCAATGCCACCGCATCGCTGGCCTCGCGCAGCGGCGGGTTGACGCGGTTGCGACCGTCGTAGGTCTGCAACCTTTCGTCGTCGAGAAGCAGATGATGCGGTGTGACCTCGGCGGTGATCGAAATGCCTTGTTCCTTGGCCCATCTGACGAGTTCGACGGTGCCCGCGGTGGAAGCGTGGCAGATGTGCACACGCGCACCGGCGTCGCGGGCGAGGATCGCGTCGCGGGCGACGATTGACTCCTCGGCGGAGCGCGGCCAGCCCGCCAGTCCAAGTCGGGCGGCGTTCGGTCCCTCGTGAGCGACGGCGTCGACCGTGAGGCGCGGCTCCTCGGCGTGCTGGGCGATGAGCACGCCGATGCCGCTGGCGTACTCGAGCGCACGCCGCATGACGAGCGGGTCGTGCACGCAGCTGCCGTCATCGGAGAACATCCGCACCCGACCCACCCCGGCTGCCATCAGGCCCATCTCGGTCAGCTGCGTACCCTTCAGCCCGACCGTGACGGCGCCAACCGGATGCACGTCCACCAGGCCGACCTCTTGTCCGCGGTGCCAAACGTGGTCGGTGACGACGGGGCTGTCGGCCACGGGATCCGTGTTGGCCATGGCGAACACCGCGGTGAATCCGCCGAGAGCCGCTGCCGCCGAGCCGGTTTCGATGTCCTCGGCGTACTCGCGGCCGGGCTCGCGCAGGTGGGTGTGCAGATCGACGAAGCCGGGCAGCAGGACCTTGCCGTTCGCATCGACGACGTCGGCGTCGTCGGGCGCCACGAGGTTCGCACCGATGTCGGCGATCTGCCCGTCGTCGACAAGTACGTCGACGGGGTCACCTTCGCCGTAGAGGCGTACCCCTTTGATCAGGATCGGAGGGCCGGGTTGGGTCATGCATTCACCCCTACTGCCTCTGTGCCGGCACCGACCAGCAGGTGGAAGAGCACCGCCATCCGGACGTGGACACCATTCGAAACCTGTTGCAGCACCGCGGATTGCGATGAGTCGGCCACCGAGGACGCGATCTCCATGCCGCGCAGCATCGGTCCAGG
The DNA here is from genome assembly GCF_050701675.1 of Mycobacterium sp. Classification (GTDB taxonomy): domain Bacteria; phylum Actinomycetota; class Actinomycetes; order Mycobacteriales; family Mycobacteriaceae; genus Mycobacterium. The sequence continues at coordinate 2,478 of NZ_JBOGDD010001028.1, forward strand.
GTGCAGGACAACGGCGTGGGCCGAGAGCTTGGCCGATCGCTTCTCGGAGAGTCCGTAGAGCACCGAGTACTCCCTGGCCGACGGGAAGAACCCGCCGTTCATCCGCTCGGCCTGCACCCGCAGCATCAGCACCGAGTCGGCCGCGGGCAGTTCGGCGTCGAGGTCACCGGACACGGTGACCGGCCACGTCTCCACCCCCACCGGCAGCAAGGTCGGTGGTGCGACGAGCACCACCTCCGCGCCGAGGGTCGACAGCAGCAGCACGTTCGACCGCGCCACCCGACTGTGCAGCACGTCGCCGACGATGACGACGCGCTTGCCCTCGATGGAGCCGAGTCGCTGGCGGATGGTCAGCGCGTCCAGCAGTGCCTGGGTGGGGTGCTCGTGTGTGCCGTCACCGGCGTTGATCACGCTGGGACCGGAGTCGTCGTCCTCGGCGGTCCACTCCGCGAGTTGTTGCGCCGCACCCGAAGCGGGATGCCTGATGATCAGCGCATCGGCGCCGGCCGCGCGCAGCGTGAGGGCGGTGTCGCGCAGCGACTCACCCTTGGCCACCGAGGATCCGGACGAGCTCACGTTGATCACGTCGGCACTCATCCACTTGCCCGCGACCTCGAACGACACCCGGGTCCGCGTCGAGTTCTCGTAGAACATCGTGATGACTGTGCGACCCCGCAGCGTGGGCAGCTTCTTGACCTCGCGGCCTAGCAGCGCCTGACTGAACCGGTCGGCGTCGTCGAGGATCGCCGTCGCCTCGTCGCGCGACAGGTCGGCGGCCGAGAGAAGATGTCTGGTCATCGCAGGGGGCCCCCAGTGTTGGCGATCAGCACACCGTCTCGACCGTCGTGTTCGGCCAACAGGACCTTGATGTTGTCGCTGCGGGAGGTGGGCACGTTCTTGCCGACGTAGTCGGCGCGCAACGGCAGTTCCCGGTGACCGCGGTCGACCAGGGCGGCCAACTGCACTGCGCGCGGCCTGCCAACGTCGCGCAGGGCGTCCAGAGCGGCCCGCACGGTGCGGCCGGAATACAGCACGTCGTCGACCAGGACAACCACCGCGTCGTCCACGCCGCCGTCGGGAATCGAGGTGTCCTCCAACGGGCGCGGCGGCTTGAAGTTCAGGTCGTCGCGGTAGAGCGTGACGTCCAGTGATCCAGCGGGCACCGCAACCGAGGAGAACTCGGTGATGTGGTGCGCGAGTCGCGCGGCCAACGTGACGCCGCGAGTTGGGATGCCGAGCAGGACCACGCGTGGCGCGTCGGGACCGTCGAGCGCGGTCTTCTCGATGATTTGATGAGCGATGCGGGAGATGGTCCGGCTCACATCTGCGGCGGACATCAATTCCCGGTCGGGGCTGGCGGCAGCCATAACTGACCTGGACCTCCTTCTCCGCCTCTCGGGACGGATCGTTAAAGGACGTCGAACTTCCGCGGCAGCTTAGCACCCGCGTCCGCGCCTCTGGTCGCTGACTAGGCTGGCCCGGTGAATCTCGACGGTAACCAGACGTCCATCCGCGAGGCGATCGACGCCGGGCTGCTCGCAGGCGCCGTCACTCTGGTGTGGCAGGGCGGCAAGGTGTTGCAGGTCAACGAACTCGGCTTTTCCGACGTCCACGCCGGATTGCGGATGCAGCGCGACACCATCTTCCGGATCGCGTCGATGAGCAAGCCGGTGACGGTGGCCGCCGCGATGTCGATGATCGAAGAGGGCGCGTTCGCGCTTACCGATCCCGTCGCACCCCATGTGCCCGAGCTCGCCGATCTTCGCGTGATGGCCGACGTGTCCGGGCCGCTGGAGGCGACCGTGCCCCTGCGCAGACCGATCACGTTCGACGACCTGATGACGCACCGCAGCGGGCTTGCGTACGCGTTCTCGGTCGGCCCGCCATTGAGCCGGGCGTACGGCAAGTTGATGTTCAGGCAGGATCAGGACCGGTGGCTCGCCGAAGTGGCGACGCTGCCATTGGCCCACCAGCCCGGTGAGCGCCTGACCTACAGTCACGCCACCGACGTGCTGGGCATCGCCCTGTCCAGGATCGCAGGCAAGCCGCTCGCGGAGGTGCTGGCGACCCGGATTCTCGAACCTCTCGGCATGTCCGACACCGGTTTCGCGGTCAGCGTGCAGGGGCGCAGGCGTGCGGCCACCATGTACCAACTCGACGAGACCGGCACGCTGCGCGACGACGTGATGGGACCCGCGCCTGTGACGCTACCGACGTTCTGCGCGGGCGGCGCCGGACTGTGGTCGACGGCCGACGACTACCTCGCCTTCGCCCGCATGCTGCTCGGTGGTGGTGAGGTCGACGGTGTGCGGGTGCTCTCGGAAGAGTCGGTACGGCTGATGCGCACCGACCGGCTGACCGACGAACAGAAGAAGTTTCCGTTCCTGGGCATGCCGTTCTGGCGAGGTCGCGGCTTCGGTCTGAACCTGTCGGTGGTGACCGATGCCGCGCAGTCCCGTCAGCTGTACGGGCCCGGCGGCCTTGGCACCTTCAGTTGGCCCGGCGCCTACGGCACGTGGTGGCAGGCCGACCCCTCGGCGGACCTCGTCATCCTGTACCTCATTCAGAACCTGCCCGATCTGAGCTCGGATGCGGCGGCTGCGGCGGTGGCGGGCAATACCTCACTGGCCAAGTTGCAGGCGGCTCAGCCGCGCTTCGTGCGCCGCACCTACGAGGCGCTCGACACCTAGCGATTCGTGCACGCGGGACCGTGCCCACCGCGGGTTTACGTGCACGAATCGCGAGCGACGGGCAAGACTCAGGCCGAGGCGCGCAACGCGGTGCCCTCGGCGCGCACGACGGTGTCGATCCGTCCGAACCTCTCCATCACCCGCTCGGTGACGCGGCTCCACTGGCGTTGGTCGTTGACGTCGGCCGCGATCACCATCACGCGATCAGCGGAGTGTCCGTGCATCACGCTCACCGCGGCGCCGGGATGTCGAGCCACTACGGCGACTCGCCGCCCGTCGGCCAATGAGCTGCACGCCATTCGGCGGCCGGCGTCGGTGTCGCCGTCCAGCACGATGACGACAGTGCTCGTCGTGGAAACCGTCTCGCGGATCATGACATCAGTGAACGCCCGCGACCTTGGCGCCCGATGTGGGTCGGCTACGCGATGCCCTAGAACCGAGTCGTCACCACGGCACGACGTCATTCCGGTAGTCGAGGAACTGCAGACCGCCTTCGCCCTCGTGGGCGACGATCGTGTCGACGACACCGGGGATGCTGTCCTCGACGGTCAGTTGCGCGTCGGGTCCACCGAGTTCGGTCTTGACGTGACCGGGATTGATCAGCAGCAGCGTCCGCGGATCATCGGCGTGACGGGCCGCGAAGCTGCGGAACAGCTGATTGAGCGCCGACTTGCTGGCCCGGTAGACCTCGTGTCCGCCCCTGGTGTTCTGCGAGATGCTGCCCTGTCGCGACGACATGATGCCGATGGTTCCCGAATCGGGCACCAGATCCTGGAGTGATTCGACGACGCGCAGCGGGCTGAGGGCGTTGGTGACCATGACCTCGATGAAGCTTTCGGTGCTCACGTCGGCGACGGGGATGTCGCCCTGCGTTATCGCAGCGTTGACGAACAGCAGGTCGAGGCTTCTGCCGGAAAGCCGGTCGTGCAGCGCGGCGATCTGAGCGGGGACCGTCATGTCGAGCGTTTCGATCTCGAGCCGCTCGTGCGCGTCCAACTCGTGCAGCTGCGTCCGACTCTCGCCACGCACGGTGGCGATGACCCGCCACCCGCGCCGCAGGAACTCCGCTGCCATGGCGAACCCGAGCCCCTTGGACGCCCCGACGATCAGTGCAGTGTGACTCCGTTGTTCGGTCATGCCTCAGTAAGCAATCCAGGACCTCGATTTCATCCGGACCACCGTTGCCCAACGAATGCGTATGGCATACGCTTTCGGCTATGACGCAGCCGACCGTGTTGATCAGTGGCGCCGGTATCGCGGGACCAGCGTTGGCACACCGGCTTACTGGCAACGGCTACCGCGTGGTGATCGTCGAACTCGCCCCTGTCATCCGGCCCGGCGGCCAAACAGTCGACCTACGCGGCGCGGGCCGAGGTGTCGTCGAGCGCATGGGACTGCTCGACCAAATGGTCGACCGCTCGCTCGCACAGCGCGGCGCCCCATGGG
>NZ_JBOGDD010001029.1:0-5748 GCF_050701675.1 Mycobacterium sp.
TCTCATCCCTGGGTGATGTAGGCCTCCAACTGTTCGCGCTCGGCCTGCAGCGCCTCCATCCGGGTCTTCACGACGTCGCCGATGCTCACGATCCCGGCCAGCTGGCCGTTCTCCATCACCGGTACGTGGCGCACCCGGTTGGTGGTCATGAGACCACTGAGGCTGTCGACGGAGTCCTCCGGCGAGCACGTGATCACCTGGCTCGTCATGATGTCCGCCACGGATCGACCGAGAGCGGCCGCTCCGTGTTCGTGCAGCATCCGCACGACGTCGCGCTCCGACACGATGCCGATCAACCCCTCGGGACCGACCACCACCATCGCCCCCACATTGCGGGTGACGAGACCATGCAGCAGGTCGCTGACCAGCGTGTCCGGCGCAATGGTCAACACACCGGCACCCTTGTTCTTCAACACGTCTGCGATACGCACTGGCGCCTCCTTGGTGACGTGGGTCACACAAGGCTAGGTCGGAACGCGCCAAGGGGAAAGCCCCACCCGGAACACATCACCGACGACGTCGGTTGCAAGGGCCGTCAGAGGACTGGCACCACGTCTGGACCAAAGGGGATGCACATGACCGAAACCGTGACGCTCGGCGATGATCTGACCGTCAGCGCGGTCGGTTTCGGCGCCATGGCGCTGACGCCGGTGTACGGCGAGGTCGACGACACCGAATCGCTCGCGACACTGCATCGCAGCGTCGATCTGGGCGTGACGTTCATCGACACCGCCAACGTGTACGGCGGCGGGGCCAACGAGCGGCTCATCGCCGGACTGCTCGCCGACCGGCGCGACGAGGTGACACTCGCCACCAAGTTCGGCATCGTCGGAAACCCCGCAGACCGTGCGGCGGGCAAACCGGAAGCTCGCGGCGACGCCGCGTACGTGCGGCAGAGCATCGACGAGAGCCTGGACCGTCTGAAGACCGACGTGGTGGACCTGTACTACGTGCACCGACGCGATCTGCGAGTGCCGATCGAAGAGACCGTCGGCGCGATGGCCGAGCTGGTCACCGCGGGCAAGGTTCGCCACCTCGGCCTCTCCGAAGTGACCGCCGACGAACTGCGCGCCGCCGTCGCGGTCCACCCCATCGCCGCCGTCCAGAGTGAGTGGTCGATTTGGAGCCGGGACGTCGAAGCCAACGTCGTGCCCACGGCCGCCGAACTCGGCGTCGGCTTCGTCCCGTACTCGCCGTTGGGCAGAGGATTCCTCACCGGCACCCTGCGATCCAGCGCCGATCTGAAGGAGTCGTCGGACTTCCGGCGCAACCTGCCGCGCTTCTCCGACGAGGCGCTCGAGACCAATCTCGCGGTGGTCGACGTGATCCGCGCCGTGGCCGACGAGCGGGAGGCAACTGCAGCGCAGGTCGCCCTGGCCTGGCTGCGTTATCGCGCCGACGAGTTCGGGGCGGCAGCCGCGCCGATCCCGGGCACCCGCCGTGCCGCGCGCGTCGAGGAGAATCTCGGCTCGCTGGACGTGGCGCTCGACGACGACCAACTCGCGAGGCTCGATTCCGCGGCCACCGCGGTGTCGGGACATCGGTTCGCCGACTTGGCATGGGTGTCGGCTGGTCGCGAATAGCCGACGAACGTCCCCGCTCGCCGCGGGCGTGCCTGTATACCTGGGGCCATGATCGAGACCATCCTGTTGGGCACCGGCAGTCCCATGGTCGACCCGAATCGGGCGGGACCCTCGACCTTGGTTCGGGCCGGCGATCAGACGTTTCTCGTCGACTGCGGTCGCGGCGTACTGATGCGGGCTGCCGCGATCGGCGTCGGGGCGGCCAACATCACGGCCCTCCTGCTGACGCATCTGCACAGTGATCACATCACCGACCTGTCCGACGTCATCACCACGCGGTGGGTCACCACCTTCACCCGTACTCCCCTACCGGTGATCGGCCCGCCGGGGGCGGCAGCAGTCGTGGCCGCGACGCTGGCCGCACTGGGTCCCGACATCGGGTACCGCATCGCTCACCACGCCGACATCACCGAACCGCCGGCCATCGAGGTTCACGAATTCCGGGACGGCATCGTGTGGGATCAAGGCGGCGTCACCGTCCTTGCGGCGCCGACCGACCACCGCCCCGTCGAACCGACGATCGGGTTCCGGATCGAATACGACGGCGCCACTGTGGTGCTGGCCGGCGACTCGGTTCCGTGCGACAGTCTGGACGCATTGGCTGCAGGAGCAGACGCGTTGGTACACACCGTCATTCGGAAGGATCTGGTGCAGCAGCTACCGCCGCAACGGATCAGGGACATCCTCGACTATCACTCCTCGGTGCAGGAGGCAGCGGGGACTGCAGCCCGCGCCGGCGTCGGCACGCTGATACTCACCCACTACGTACCGCCGCTGGCACCAGGCCAGGAGGAGGACTGGCGCGCCCTCGCGGCCACCGCCTTCGACGGCCGGATAGAACTCGGCGACGACCTGCACAGCGTCGAAGTCCATCCGGTAGCGACCACCCCTGGCGGCGCGTGATCTGCGGATCCCCTCCTGCTCAGGGACGGTCCGAATGGGCGTTCGCCACCGCGATGAATTCGCGCACGGCGTTGCGGGGGGCTCCCGACCGGACCAGCGCCTCACCGACGAGGACCACGTCGGCGCCCCAGCCGTGGTATTCGGCGACGTCCCGCGGACCCGCCACCCCCGACTCGGCGACGCATACGATCCCCTCGGGGAGGAGCGGTGCGAGCTCGGCGAACACCGTACGGTCCACGTTCAAGGTCGTGAGATCCCGTGCATTGATCCCCAAGAGCTTGGCTCCGGCGTCGACGGCACGCCCGACCTCTTCGGCCGTGTGCACCTCGACGAGCGGGGTCAGTCCCAGCTCGTCACACAGTCCCATCAGGTTGCCCAGTTGGACGTCGTCCAGCGATACGACCATCAACAGCGCCAGATCAGCACCGTGGGCGCGCGCTTCCCACAGCTGGTAGGGATCGACGATGAAGTCCTTGCGCAGGATTGGGACCTCGACCCTTTCGCGGACGGCATCGAGGTCGGCAAGGGATCCCCCGAAGCGCCGGCGCTCGGTCAGCACGCTGATCGCGGAGGCTCCGCCCATCGCGTACTGGGAGGCCAGTGCTGCCGGATCGGGGATGTCGGCCAGTTCGCCCTTACTCGGGCTCTTGCGCTTGACCTCCGCGATGATCGAGACACCCGGCTCACGGAAGGCCGGTAACGGGTCGAGCGCTGGCGGCACGTCGGCAACCCTGGCTCGGAGTTCCTGCAGCGGCAATTGAGCCTTGCGCTGCTCCAGATCTTCCAATACTCCTGCGAGAATCCCGTCGAGAACGCTCATCGTCTCCTACCCTTCCATGCTATCGGCGTCGTTTCCCTGACACCCCTGAGATATGAACGCATGGACCGCAGAAAACCTTGCGACCGCATCCCGCGGCATTGAACTGTGGCTCGCGTCAAACGTGATGGGCGGCGTCGATCACCACACGACGCGTGCGGTCGTTGGCCAAGGCCAAGCGGGCGGCGACTACAGCGCCTTGAGCCAGAACGGCCATCGCGGGTCGGACATCTTCATTCGAGCACGCATCAGCTTCCAACATCCGTACTTGTGGTAGTCGAAATCCCAAGCAGAGCTGAGCTTCTGATTCACGCACGCCCATAGTCCCCACTTGGTGTCCGCCAGGGCGCTGCACACCTGGACCCGGGACAGCAGCGCGAAGTCCGCCCTGCCGTACAAGGCCTCCACTAGTTCGAGGATCTGCTCTTCTCCGTAGAACATCTCCGTGGTCAGCAGCGCGAGTTCGTAGGCGCGTTCGTTGTTCGAGGCGAATTCGTAGTCGACCATCTTCATCGGCCTGCCATCGGCGATCAGGAAGTTGCCAGGCATCGGATCGTTGTGGCAGGCCACCAGGTCCAGGCCAGATGCCAGCAGCGCCGACTTCGCCACCCGATACTCGCCAAGGATCAGTTCGGCGTCGGCGGGCAATCCGACCGCGTGCTCCTCGACGCCGTCCAGGTGCTCCTCGATCATGTCGAACACCGTCTTGGTCGCGCTGAGAAGTGCACCGTCGTGCAACACCCGATAGAGGTCGATGATCTGATGCGGAATGCCTGGGTCCTTGAAATCCCCGTTCGTGCAGGCCCGGTAACCTTCGAGGAACTCGATCACCTCGACGCCGGTGTCGGGATCGAAGTGCACCAACTCAGGCCCGATCCCGCGTTCCCCCGCACGTCGGGTCGCCTCGTTGGCCACGTCGCGGTCGATGAAGGCGTCGCTGCCGTCACCTGGAATCTTCAGAAAGTACCGTTTGTCGGCTCCCGCGACGGTGATGCGCCAGTTGCTGTTCTGCAGCCCACCCAACACGGGGGCGTACTCCATCCGCGCGCCCTGCCACGGCGGGATCGCCTGCAGCACTTCCTCGACGCGGCGTTCGGCATCGGTGCGGGCCGTGCCGACCATCCGGTCTCCAGCGGTGTCCGACGTCGTCTCGGCCGTCGTCATAGGTTCCTCAGTCGGTCGTGGAAGTGCCCATCCCCCAGTCCGGCGCGAGCCCGCAGGAACTGCCAATCGGAGAACTTCGAGTACTCGAGCGTGCCCGGTCGGGCCGCGTCGGCGTAGGCGCCGATCAGTCCCCACCTCACTAGGTCGGCGAAGCCATACACGCGGGCCCGATCGAAAAGCGACTGATCGTAACTGCCCCACGCCATCTCGAAGGCCACCCTGGCATCCGAGTCGAACGGTCGAACCTCCGCCAAGACCACGCCGACGTCCTGCAACGGATCCATCCGCGCCGCGACGTCCCAATCGACCAAGAGCATGCCGCCCCCGTCGACCAGCAGCACGTTGGACACGTTGCCGTCGCCATGACAGGGCACCCGGTCGAAACCGGTGGCAACGATCCGCTTCTCGGCCATGTCGAGCTGGCGCACCATCCACTCGAAGTCCTTCGGCAGCGATACGGCGCTCGCCTCGACCAACGCGGACAGGGCCCGGATGTCGTCGAATACGCTGGCCTCCCTGGTGATCGAACTGAATCCCTGCACCCGCCTTCGCAGTTCGACCAGCTGCTCCAGCCGGTCATCGTCGTCGAAGACGTTCAGGGTGGCCGTCGATGCGCAGTCGAGGAAGCTCGCCAACACCAGCACCCCGGTCGCGGCATCCGCCGCGTGCACCTCGGGTCCCACACCGCACCGACCCGCCTCGTCAGCGGCCGCGAATGCCTGACCGACGTCGACGTAACGATGGGCGTGTCCGATCATCGACTTGACGAAGACGGCCTGCAACGGCTGCGACTCGTCGACGCTGCGGACGTCGAAGCACTCCGAGTCCGCGCCCCACCAACTCGGGCTGGCCATCGTTGGGGTGGCCTCGGCGGTGATTACCCCGTCGGTGAACAGACCCATCGCGTGCAGAGGCGCGGCTATCGCCGGCGGGGCCGAAGTCGTCACGTTCTGTTGCCTCCCGAAGGTACGGCCACATCCGGTGCGGGCCACCTGATGGCGAATGGTCGCGCGAGTTCCAGCCATTTGGTCAATCGCAGCACGCTGCGGTCGGCGAATCTAGCCCCGATCACCTGGATGCCGACCGGCATGCCGGACGCCATGCCGAAACACAAGGCCGACGCGGGCTGCGCGGTCTGGTTGAACCAGGCGGTGAAACCGCAGTGCCCCAAGGGCTGTGACTCGTCCAGTCCGCACTGTTCCGCGGGCAAACCGACCATCGGCAGGACCGGTGAGATCACGAAGTCATATCCGGAGCAGGCCTCTCGCATCCGCTCGGCCG
>NZ_JBOGDD010001030.1:0-3559 GCF_050701675.1 Mycobacterium sp.
GCCTAGTCCAGCGCCGCCGACCGTGCGTGTCTGTACGCGACACGCCGAGGCCAATTGAGCATTCACGCACGCTCGGCGTTGAATTGATTGATGTCCGAGTTCATTCGGGTGCGCGTCAAACCCGGCAGTCGAAAGGGTCCGCTCGTCGAGGTGGTCGACGACGACGAGCTGACGGTCTACGTCCCCGAACGCGCGGTCGACGGCAAGGCGAACGAGGCGGTCGTCAAACTGCTGTCCGAACATCTTGGGGTGCCGCGCAGTCGGGTGGTGCTCGCTTCCGGTGCAACGTCACGCGTCAAGCGGTTCCGCATCGATGTCTGACCCCATCGAGCGTGCGCAAACGACCAAACTTCCTCGGCGCGTCGCGTACAGACACGCACGCTCGCGGTGGAGGGGTGATAGGTGTACGGGGTCAGGCCACGCCGAGGTAGGCGGCGCGAATGCTGTCGTCTGACAACAGGTCTGGAGCATTGCCGGTCCGCGTGACCGAACCCGTCTCCAGGATGTAGGCCCGATCGGACCGGCTCAGGGCCTGCTGGGCGTTCTGCTCGACCAGGAGCACCGTGGTGCCCTGCTTGTTGATCTCCGAGATGATCTTGAAGATCTGCGAGATCACCATCGGGGCCAGACCCATCGAGGGCTCGTCGAGCAGCAGCACCTTTGGCCGGGCCATCAACGCACGGCCGATGGCGAGCATCTGCTGCTCGCCGCCCGACAGCGTTCCACCGACCTGGCTGCGGCGCTCGGCAAGCCGTGGGAAGGTCTCCAACACCCAGTCGAAGCGCTCACGGTGCTCGGCCTTGCTCGGGAAGGTCCGCCCGTAGCAACCCATTTCGAGGTTCTCGACGACCGTCATCCCTGGGAACACGCCGCGTCCCTCCGGGGCCTGAATCAAACCGTCGACGACCCTTCTGTGTGCCTTGACCCTCGAGACGTCCTTGCCGTCGAACCACACCGAACCCGACGTCAGGGGCCGCAACCCGGAGATGGCCCGCATCATCGTGGTCTTGCCCGCGCCGTTGGATCCGAGCAGGGTCACCAGCTCGCCCGCGTGGACCTTCAACGAAACCCCGTGCAGGGCCTGAATCCGGCCGTAGTGCACGACGACGTCGCGCACCTCCAATAGCACCGGTCGCGGGTCTGCGTCCATGGTCTCAGAGTTCGTCATCGGGAACCCCCAGGTATGCGGCGATGACCGCCGGGTCTTCGCGGATGTCGACAGGCAGCCCGTCGGCGATCTTGCGGCCGAACTCGAGCACCACGATCCGGTCCGTAACGCCCATGACGAGCCGCATGTCGTGTTCGATCAGCAGCACGGTGTAGCCGTCGTTGCGGATGGCCTGGATGAGCTCGATGAGCGACGCCTTCTCGCTGGGGTTGAACCCGGCCGCGGGCTCGTCGAGGCACAATAGCTTCGGCTCGGTTGCCAGGGCACGGGCGATCTCCAACCGACGCTGATCTCCATACGGCAGGTTCTTGGCCTTCTCATCGGCACGCTGCGAGATACCGACGAACTGCAGCAGTGCGGCGGCCTTCTCGATCGCCGACTTCTCCTCGCGTCGGTGCCGTGGTATCCGGAGCAGTGCACCGGGGACCGAGGTCTTGTGGCGAGCGTCCGTGCCAACGACGACGTTCTCCAGCGCCGTCATCTCACCCCAGAGCCGGATGTTCTGGAACGTTCTGGCAATGCCGCGCCGAGTGATCTGATGCCGCTTGATCTTTCCCAGCGGAGCGCCATCGAAGAGCACCGAACCCGAGGTCGGTCGGTAGACCCCGGTGATCGCGTTGAAGCACGTGGTCTTGCCTGCGCCGTTGGGTCCGATCAAGCCGAGGATCTCGCCACGTTTGATGTCGAAGGTCACCGAGTCGAGTGCCGTCAGACCACCGAACTTCACGGTCAGGTCCGTGGTCTGCAGGAGCGTCTCACCTTCGGCCGCCTTCACCTCACGGTGCAGCGCCGCCATCTCCTCGTCGATCACCGGTTCGGTCATGCCGCCGCCTTCGAATCGTCGGCCTTGCTCAACAGCTTCTGCGCCGACCTGCCGTACGCGAGCAGTTGCTGCCGCACCGGGAACAGGCCCTGCGGCCGGAAGATCATCAGCACCACCAGCGCGAGGCCGAAGAACAGGTACTTCAGGTCGCCCAGATTGACTCCGAAGAGGTGAACGCCGAGAAGCCGGTTGGGCAGGTAGACGATGATGAACGCGCCGAAGATCACGCCAAGCTTGTTGCCCTGCCCGCCGAGCACCACGGCGACCAGGAACAGCATCGAGTTGATGATGTTGAAGTTGGTGGGTGCGACGTACTGCACTTGGCCTGCGTACAGCGCCCCGGACAGGCCGCCGATGCCCGCACCGATGACGAAGGCCCACAGCTTGAACCGGAAGGTGTCGACGCCCATGACTTCCGCGGCGTCCTCGTCCTCCCGGATGGCGACCCAGGCCCGGCCGACGCGGCTTCGCTCCAGGTTGCCGACCAGCAGCAGGATGCCGATCATCAGCAGCAGGCCGAGCCAGAACCACCAGGTGCCGTAATTCGAGTGGCCGCCCGAGTTGCCGCTGGAGAACACGCCGTTGGGCAGCTTCTCACTCTCGCCCAGCCGTGGATAGGCGATCTGATTCAGCCCGCGGGACCCATTGGTGATGTCGTTGAGGTTGTCGGCGAGAAGGCGGATGATCTCGCCGAATCCGAGCGTCACGATGGCGAGGTAGTCACCCCGTAGGCGCAGGGTCGGCGTGCCCAGGATCAGTCCCGCCAGGGCCGTCACGGCCATGGCGATGGGCACGCAGGACAGCCATGCCCAGTCCTTGCTGAAGAATCCGGTGGGGCTTATCTTGTTCCACGGACTGTCGGGGCTGGTGAGAAGGGCGACCGTGTAGGCCCCGACCGCGTAGAAGCCGACGTAGCCGAGGTCGAGCAGACCGGCCTGGCCGACTACCACGTTGAGGCCGATGGCGATGATCGCGATCATCACGAATGCCGCCAACGTGCCGCCGAAGCTGATCCCCGGGGTGTCGACGAACCCCGGCGTGTGCAGCGGCAACAAGGCCAGCAGGCCGAAGCCGACGACACCGGCGATCCACTTCGCGGGCCTGCTGAGGCCGGCCCACCACTGCCGCAGACCGTCCCCGGGCGCAAGCAGTCGTTGCGCCGGCGTCCTGCCTTGACCGGCAGTCGGTCCGTCCTGGTGGCTCATGCTCGCGCCTTCCCGAGGCTCTCACCGAGTATGCCGGTCGGCCGCACCAGCAGGACCAGGACGAGCAGCACGAAGGCCACGACGTCGCGCCACTGGGTGCCGAAGACCGCTTGGCCGTAGTTCTCCATCACCCCTAGCAGCAGACCGCCAAGCAGCGCGCCGCGGAGGTTTCCAATGCCGCCGAGGACGGCCGCGGAGAACGCCTTGATGCCGAGCAGGAATCCGCCGGAGTAGATGATGCCCTGCGGGACCTTGAGCGTGTAGAGCAACGCCGCGGCGCCTGCCAGGAGACCGCCGATGAGGAACGTGGTCATGATGATCCTCTCGCGGGACACACCCATCAGGGTGGCCGTCGTCGAGTCC
>NZ_JBOGDD010001031.1:0-3546 GCF_050701675.1 Mycobacterium sp.
TCCTCGGTCTCTAGGAGCCGAGTTCGGCCAGCGCCTCGCGAAGGATGCGCCCGGTCGCCTCGCGGTCGGGATCGCGGCGCACCACGAGGCCCTTGGCGAAGGACAGTTTGTCGCCGGACTTGCGCGGGGCCACGTGCAGGTGGACGTGGAAGACGCTCTGAAATGCGGCCTTCCCATCGTTGACGACGATGTTGTTGCCGTCGGCATGCAGCTCGGATGTCCTCGCCGCCCTGGCAATCCGCTGGCCGATCAGCATCAGGTCGGCGAGCGTCGCGGGTGGCGTATCGGTCAGGTCGACGGTGTGCGCCTTGGGGACGACGAGGACGTGGCCGCGCACGATCGGTCTGATGTCGAGGATGGCCAGATAGCCGTCGTCCTCGTAGATGCGGATGGCTGGAGCCTCGCCGGCAACGATGGCGCAGAACACGCATGACATGAGGCCACCGTAATAGGCCGGCCTAGACGTTCTGCGTTGCCCACTCGGCCAGGCGGCGGTCACGTTCCTCGGCGTCGACCTCCTCGACGCGCGTCATGACGGCCCAGCGCTGGCCGAACGGGTCGACGATGGAGGCGAACCGGTCACCGGTGACGAACGTCTGGAGCGCCTCGCGGATGGTGGCGCCCGCCTCCTTGGCGCTGGCCACCACGGCGTCGGTGTCGAGGCAGTACAGCACCATCGAGTGGGTGACGGATTCGCTGCTTTGCACCGCCTCGAGTCCGTAGTCGGAGTTCGGGTCGGACAACTGCAGGCGACCGTTGCCGAAGTCGAGTTCGGCATGGGCGATCAGGCCGTTCGAGCCCACCATCTTCTCCACCAGCGTGGCGCCGAAGACCGAGACGTAGAACTCGATGGCTGCGGCGGCGCCGTCGACGACGAGAAACGGGGTGAGGCTGGTGTAGCCCTCCGGAATTGGGTTCGCATTCATGGCCGCCACTCTTTCGGCGGCAGGCGCACGGGTCTTGGAAAAACGCGGCACGCGGCTCCGTGATACTTTGTCTGTAACGATCCTTACAGATGTGGAGATCAGGTGACGCAGGCTCGAAGCCGGAAGCAGATTCAGGGTGACAACTCCCGCGAGCTCATCCTGGATTCGACCGAACGCCTGATGGGTACGTCCGGCTATGCGGCCACCTCGATCAGCGACATCCGCAAGGCTTGCGGCCTGCCTGCCAGTTCCATCTACTGGCACTTCGGATCCAAGGAGGGCGTGCTGGCCGCGGTGATGGAGCGCGGCGCGAGTCGGTTCTTCGCCGCGATCCCGCAACGCGGTGAGGCCGGTGTCGAGGATCGGTTCGCCGGGACCGCTCGACTTCTGGCGCAGCACCCCGACTTCCTGAGGCTGTTCTACCTCCTGTCGCTCGAGAGCAGCGTCGACCCGGCCGTCGCGACGCTGGTGCGACGGGTTCGGGACACCGCCATCGCCGGATTCCGCGACGCCATCGCGGCGCTCGTACCCACGGGTACGCCCACGGCCAAGTCGGACCGCGTCGTCGACGAACTCACCGCCATGGCCGTGGCGCTATCGGACGGCGTGTTCATCGCCGACCACCTCGAACCCGACACGACCGACGTCGAACGGATGTACCGGCGGCTGTTCCAGGCCGTCTCCGCCCTTCTGCCGATCCTTCTGGAGGAACAATGACCAAGAGAACCGCAGTCATCACGGGAGCCAACGCCGGCCTCGGCCTCGAATGCGCGCGGAGCCTGTTGGCGAGCGACGACACGTGGCACGTGGTGCTCGCTGTCCGCGATCCGGCCCGCGGGGCAGCCGCCGTCGCCGAACTCGGTGCGCCGCAACGGTGCACGGTTCTGCCGCTGGACCTCGCGTCGATCCGGTCGGTCCGCGCGTTCAGTGGGCGCCTGGACGATGCGGGGCTACCGCCGCTGAGCGCCGTCGTGTGCAACGCGGGCCTTCAGGTACCGGACGGCACCAAGCTCACCGACGATGGCGTCGAGATGACATTCGGCGTGAATCACCTCGGCCACTTCGCCCTGCTGCAGGGACTCGTCGCACGCCTCGATCGGCCCGCACGCGTCGTGGTCGTCAGCAGCGGAACCCACGACCCCGCCAAGTTCACCGGCATGCCGGACCCGCGATACACGTCGGCCGAAGAGCTGGCGCATCCGCCGGCCGGGGCGTCCGAGGAAGGCCGCCGTAGGTACACCACGTCCAAACTCTGCAACCTGCTCTTCGCCTACGAGTTGGACCGCAGGCTTGGGCAAGGGGCGGACGGCGTGACGGTCACCGCCTTCGATCCAGGCCTGATGCCGGGGTCGGGGCTCGCGCGGGACTACTCGCCGCTCCAGAAGTTCGCCTGGCACTACGTCTTTCCCCTCCTGCGGGTGCTTCCCAACGTCAACAGCACCCGCGCCTCCGGCAATCGACTCGCCGCCCTGGCGGGCGATCCCAAGTTCGACGGCGTCACCGGCACGTACTTCGAGGGAACCAAGCCCATCCGCTCGTCGGTCGACTCCTACGACCAGGCCCTGGCCACCGATCTGTGGGAGACCAGCGAGCGGTTGGTCGATCGGGTGACCGCTTGAGGCGTTTCGTAGGGTTGGCGCATGGCGAAGAACGCGCCAGAACTCGGCATCGTCGGCCGGCCGGCCACCACGTCGGTGTTCGACCTCGACCGGTGGGCCCCATCCGATGAGTCGGCCGAGTGGGTCGAGCACTTCTGGTCCGTCGACTGGGATCTGAGCGGTCAACCTTCTGCCTCCTCTTCTGTGAACACCGTCATCGCCTTCCCAGCCATGCACCTCACCCACGAGTGGGGCACCGACTCGCCGCGCCACGGCCACCCGCTGCCCAACACCCTCGTCCACGGGGTCGTCGAGCGGGTGTTCACCACTACGCTCTCCGGGCGCGGGTCGGTGGTCGGCGCGCGCTTCAGGGCAGGCGGATTCGCCGCCCGCTTCGGTCGTGACGCGAGTTCGCTCACCGGAACGGTCACCCCATTGGACGACGAGTTGTTCGGCGGCCCACTGGCTCTCGACGACGACATCGGCGCCGCGGCGACCCGCCTCGATGGAGCCATTGCCGCACACGACGGTAAGGCCGACCCCACCTATCTCGCGTTGACGACACTGCTGGACCGCATTCGCGAGGACGATCGGCTCCATCGGGTAGAGCAGGTCGTGGCCCTGTCGCCATGGAGCGCACGCACCACACAACGGGTTTTCCGCCGCTACGTCGGCGTTCCGATGAAGTGGGTGTTGTGCCGCTACCGGCTGCAACATGCCGCCCTGGAGATCGAGACCGACGCCTCGGTCGACTTCGCGGACCTGGCCGTCCGCCTTGGTTGGTACGACCAGGCTCACTTCACCAACGACTTCCGCTCGATGCTCGGGTGCACGCCGGGGGATTACGCCGCGAGACACGGCTGACTCATTACGCTCAGGCCCGTGGACCCTCGCGATCTCGCATACGCCGGTGCGGCCGAACAAGCCCGCCTGCTCGCTGCAGGCACTGTCACCGCGCCCGCCCTGTTGGACGTCTATCTCGACAGAATCGCCCGGTTGGACCGCGAATTGCGTTCGTACCG
>NZ_JBOGDD010001032.1:0-2255 GCF_050701675.1 Mycobacterium sp.
CACGAAGCCCGCAAGCAGCGCGCCGCCGACCGAGAACGCACCGATACTTGCCGTCGAGGACCATGCCCACATCTGCCCGCCGCCAAGGATCGCGAGGATCAGTGACGTCATGGAGCACGCCAAAAGCAGCGCGCCCAGGTAGTCGACGTTGCGCCGCCGGTGTTCGACGGTCTCGTGGTAGTGCCGCTTGAGCATCCACATCGCGAGCAGGCAGAGCGGGATGTTGATCAGGAAGAGGCCTCGCCAGATTCCCAATTGCGAGAAGACGCCCCCAAGGGTGGGGCCGATGACCGACGACATCGCCCATACGCTGGCCAGATAGCCCTGCACTCTGGCTCGTTCGGCCAGCGTGTAGATGTCCCCGACGATCGTCATGGCGGTGGGCTGAACCGCCCCTGCGCCGATACCCTGCACGGCGCGAAACACGATCAGCGCGGGCATGTTCCACGCGGTAGCGCACAGGATGGAGCCGAGGAGGACCAGGGCGATCCCCGTCAGCAGGATCGGCTTGCGACCGAGGGTGTCGGAGAGCTTCGCGTAGATCGGCGTCGTGACGGCCTGTGCGAGCAGGTATACCGAGAACAACCACGGAAACTGGTCGAATCCGCCCAGCTCGCCGACGATGGAGGGGATGGCGGTCGCCAGCACGGTCGAGTCGATGGCCACCAATCCGGTGCTGAGCATGACGGAGATGAGGATTGGCCCGCGCTCCGAGCGAAACCCGACCGCGGTCGTCGATTCGGGATTCACCACCGACTGATCCGGACGCCCGGTCCGGTGTCATCGACCTCCAGCATCACGATCCCTCCAGCCGCAATTCCGCCGATTCCGACGAACGGAACTCTGCGCGCCGAGGCCGCCGTTGGCCCGGCACACCGCTTCTACGCTGTGATCGCGGCGGAGCAGTGTCCGCGCAGAGGCTACGCCGGGTACCTGGACGGTGCCTGAGCGGGGACGGCCGATCTCGCCCACCGATGGTTGGGCGCGCTCGCAACGGTCGGCAACACCTGTGGATCCCTTGACACGCTGCTCAACAACGCTGGCTACGATGGATGGGGTGACTCTGAAACTTGGCTATCAGATTCCGAACTTCTCCTACGGCACGGGTGTCGAGCAGCTCTTCCCGACCGTCGTCGCCCAGGCCCGTGAAGCCGATGACGCCGGTTACGACGCAGTCTTCGTGATGGACCACTTCTATCAACTGCCCGGGCTGGGCACACCCGATCAGCCGATGCTGGAGGCCTACACAGCGCTCGGCGCCCTCGCGGTGGCGACCGAGAAGGTGCAACTCGGCACCTTGGTCACCGGGAACACCTATCGCAACCCAACCCTTCTGGCGAAGGCCATCACCACGCTCGACGTGATCAGCCAGGGTCGCGCCATCCTGGGCATCGGTGCCGGCTGGTTCGAACTCGAACACGATCAACTCGGATACGACTTCGGCACCTTCACCGATCGCTTCAACAAGCTCAACGAGGCACTCGAGATCATTCTGCCGATGATCAAGGGGGAGCGGCCGACCTTCTCCGGCAAGTACTACCGCACACGGGAGGCGATGGCCGAACCCCGCTACCGCGACCACATTCCGCTGATGATCGGCGGCAGCGGTGAGAAGAAGACCATCCCGTTGGCAGTCAAGCACTTCGACCACTTGAACGTCATCGCCGGCTTCGACGAACTCCCCGGCAAGGTCAAGGCGGTGAGGAACCGCTGCGAGGACATCGGTCGCGACCCGGCCACGCTGGAAACCAGCATGCTGATCACCGTCATCGTCGACGAGAAGGCGACCATCGATCAGATTCCCGAGGAGAGACGTCAGCGCGCCGTCATCGGCAGTCCCGAGGCGATCGCCGAACAAGTCAAGACAAAGGTGTTCGACGTCGGTATCGACGGCATCATCTTCAACATGCCGAGCTATCGGCCCGGCACAGTGGCGGCGGTGGCCGAGGCGCTGAAACCGGTACTTCCCCACTGACTGTCGGCGATGAGTTGGTTCACGCGCCCGCAAGGCAATTCAGGGGCCAGTATCGGGTCATAGCCGTCTCCGAAATGTCGTCGCACTCGACCACGACCTTCAAGGCACGCCGATAGGCCCGTTCCTCGTGTCGGGCATTCTCGAGACTGATGGCGTTACTCCCCAAGCGGTCTCGTATCGACCGCGGGCAGGACTGGACCGCACTCCCGCAGTGGGGGAGCGGCAGGGGCATCGCCGAATCCGACCACCATCTTCTGCGTCAGCTGCCGTCGGTGTGGTG
>NZ_JBOGDD010001033.1:0-9720 GCF_050701675.1 Mycobacterium sp.
CCTTCGCGACGAGTTCGGCTTGGCCATCATCCTGATCACCCACGAGATGGAGGTGGTCCGCGAGATCGCCGACTCGGTGGCCCGCATCGACGGCGGCCGCATCATCGAGAGCGGCTCCGTCGGCGACGTCATCCTCGACCCGACGTCCTCGCTGGCCCGCGAACTGCTTCCCGACCGGCCGCGCGTGCCATTCAACGGCACCGGTGAGGTGTGGGAGGTCTCATACGCCTCGCGCGAGGTACCGCTGGATTGGCTCACGTCGATTCACACGGTGCCCGGCATCGCGGATTCGCAGGTGAATGTGCTCAGCGCAAGCGTGGAGGCGATCCGCGGAGTGGCGGTGGGGCGCGCCGTGCTCGCCATCTCCCCGGCCGCACCCCCCGGATTCGAGGGCTACCTCCGGGAGCGCGGGCTGCACGTGAGCGCCGTGTCCGCGAAGTCCGAAGGGGCGGCGGCGTGATCCTTGCCGCGGGGGAGGACTTCAGCACGCCCTGGGACAAGGTCCCCGACCTCCTCCTGCCCGCCTACGGACAGACCTGGCTGATGGTCGGCATCACGATGGCCCTGGTACTTCTCATCGGCACTCCCGTCGGGATCACGCTGCACAACACCTCCGACTTCGGGCTCTTCCCCAACCCGAAGGTGTTCGTCGTGCTCAACACGATCGTCAACGTGGGCCGGTCCTTGCCGTTCCTGATCCTGATGACGGCGATCATTCCGGTGACGCGGTTCCTGGTCGGTACCACGATCGGCATCTCGGCGGCGATCGTGCCGATGACGACGGCGGGTGTGCCGTTCTTCGCGCGACTCGTCCAGAACGCGCTGCGCGACGTGCGGTCCGACGTCACCGACATGGGCCAGGTCTCCGGTGGCACGAACGTCCAGCTGATCCGCACCGTGCAGCTGTCCGAGGCTCTGCCTGCGCTGGCGGGGGCGTTGACGGTCAACGCCATCGCGATGATCGAGTACTCGGCCATTGCCGGGTCAATCGGCGCAGGCGGTGTCGGAAACCTCGCGATCACATACGGCTACAACCGTTTTGACCACAACATCATGATCGCCACGGTGATCACGCTGATCATCACGATCCAGGTCGTCCAGTTCGTTGGCGACCGCATGGTCAAAGCCCTCACGCGCTGACTCCCAGCAATTTCCCCACCAATGAACGAGGAACATCCGTGACCGATCAGTCCACCTCACCCGAGACCGACGACATCGAGCTCAAGAAGAAGAAACGGTGGCCGTGGATCGCCGCCGCCGTCGTGCTCGTCGTCGCCATCGCGGGCGGCGTCACCTACGCGAAGGTGTCCAACGAGGACAAGCCGTTCGGCACCAACCTCAAGGTCGCGACGTGGAGCACCGACATCGCCGCCGAGAGCCTGCTCAAGTACATCAACGACCAGGTTGCTCCCGCGCACGGCATCACGATCGACCCGGTCAAGATCGACAACATCATCGAGATCAACCGCGCCGTCGATGCGGGCACCATCGCAGGCAACTTCTTCGAGCACCAGCCGTTCCTCAACGACGCCATCGCCGCCAACGGTTTCACGCTGAAACTCGCTGCGCCGACGTTCACCTGGGATCAGGCCACCTACTCCGACAAGTACCGCAGCTGGGCCCAGGTGCCCGTCGGCGCCAAGATCGCGTTGCGTGACGACCCCGCCGGACAGGCGATCGCGCTGCTGGATCTGGCCTACGACAAGCAGATCACGCTGAAGCCGGGCAAGGACACCCTGGCGGGTCTGCCCCAGCTGTCGGACATCGAGTCGAATCCCAGGAACTACCAGTTCGTCCAGGTCCCGATCGGTCAGCTGGCCCGCAGCTTCGCCGACGTCGACGCCATCGTCGTCCACATCTCGGACGTGTACTCCGCAGGCCTCACGGAGGACCAGATCATCGCCCGCGAGCCGGCCCCAAAGGGCAGTGAGGGCGGACTCGTGGTCAGTGACAAGCACCTCGACGACCCCAACGTGCAGAAGCTGATCCAGACCTTCCAGGACCCCAAGATCGCCGAGTTCCTCAAGACAACTGACGACCAGCTCATCCGCAACACGCTGGGACCCATCGCATGAGCAGGACCAAGCGCCCGTTGTACTACAGCGCGTTCGTGATGAACACCGCATCCCATGTGCTGCACGGTCTCTGGCGTGCCCCGGAGGCGGAGAACCACAAGTTCAATTCGCTTCGGCACTGGACCTCCGTGGCGGCGGAGGTCGACAAGGCCGGGTACGACCTGATCTTCTTCGCCGACGTCTTCGGCCTGCGTGCGCCGTGGAATGGCAACTGGCGCAAGGCGGTCGAAGGTGGGATCCAGATCCCGGTCAACGACCCCTCGGTCCTGGCGTCGGCGCTGGCGGCCGCGACCGATCACCTGGGCATCGTGTTCACCAGTTCGATCGTTCAGGACCATCCCTTCAACTTCGCCCGCAGGATGTCCTCGCTCGACCACTACACCGAGGGCCGCCTCGGCTGGAACATCGTGACGAGCTTCAACGCGAACGTGTTTCGCAGCTTCGGCCACGAGGGCACGCTCAACCACGACGAGCGCTACCGATGGGCCTACGAGTACGTCGACGTGGCCTACAAGCTGTGGGAGGGCTCCTGGGACGACGACGGGCTGGTGCAGGACAAGGAACGCGGCATCCACGCGGACCCGTCGAAGATCCACAAGATCAACCACGTCGGCGACCGCTACTCCGTCGAGGGGCCGCACTTCGTCGCACCGTCGCCGCAGCGCTCGCCGGTGCTCTTCCAGGCGGGCTCATCGCCGGCGGGCCAGCTCTTCTCGGCACGCAACGCAGAGGGTGTCTACATCAGCAGTCCGAGCCCGGCGGATGCATACAAGCAGACCGCCGAGACCCGCGCGCTGGCAGCCGACAACGGACGAGACCCCGACGACATCACCTTCGCCCAGGGCCTGTCGTTCGTGATCGGCGACACGCACCGGGAAGCGGTTCGCCGCAACGATGAACTCAAGAGGTACCTCGACCTTGAGGGCATCGCCCTGCACGCGCTCGGCGACGCGGGCATCGATGCGGGCAGCTTGCCGCTGGACACCCCGATCAGCCAGCTCGGCGAGTTCACCGGGGTGAAGAGCTTCATCCGCTGGGCCTCCGAGGTGTCGGGCAACGACGATCCAACCATCCGCGACATGGCATGGGTGATGGAGGGCGCGAACCGCGTCGTCGGCACCGCCGACGAGATCGCGGATCGCCTCGAGGAATGGCGGGAGGCCGGGGTCGACGGCATCAACGTCTATCACGCCACCGTCCCCGGTTCGTTCCGAGAGGTGGCCGACCGTCTCTTCCCGACGCTGCGCGAGCGAGGCCTGATTTCGACGGACAAGTCGGGGACGTTGCGTCACAAGCTGCTTGGGCGTGGCGACCGGCTGCCCGACACCCATCCCGCTGCCGCATATCGAGGCGCCTTCGGCGACAACGATCTGCTCAACGGCGTCGAGGAACCGATCGGCGCCATCGGCTGACCGTAGAAGTATGTTGGCGTCGTGCTCACAACCACGAACGTCGACTTCGCCACGGCCACCCGCATCGTCGCGGCCGCCCACGCCGAAGCTCTTCGGCGGTCGATCCTGGTGTCCGCGGCGGTGGTCGATTCCGGCGGACACCTCGTCGCGTTCGGCAGGATGGACGGCGCGGAGATCGCCGGGCCCGTCCTCGCGGTCGACAAGGCCTACACCGCGGTGGCCAACCGCATCGCGACCTCCGAACTGGCCGAACTGGCAGCACCGGGCGGTGAACTCTTCGGCCTGCACGCCAACGGCGGCGGTCGGTTCGTCGTCTTCGGCGGCGGCGTTCCCATCGTCGTCGACGGGGCCATCGTCGGTGGCGTCGGTGTCAGCGGTGCGAGCGCGGCCGACGACGAAGCCTGCGCCCTGGCCGGTATCGCGGCACTCAACCCGCGCTGATCACCCACGTCCGCAGCGCCTTTCGGTCGATCTTGCCGCTCGGCAGCGTGGGGATCTGCTCGGTGGTCGCGATCACCCAGCGCGTCGGTACCTTGAAGGCAGACAGTTGATCACGGGTCCGCACCGCCACGGAATTCACGTCGAGGTCGGCTGCTGCGGGCACGACGACGGCGCAGACCTCCTCGCCGCGGCGGGGATCGTCGATGCCGACCACCACACACTGTGCGACGTCGGCGAAACCTCCGATGACTGACTCGACTTCGAGCGGTGAGACGTTCGCGCCTGCGGCCTTGATGAGTTCACTCGTGCGGCCGACGTAGAACAGGCGTGGATCGCCTTCCTTGCGGTAGACCCGGTCTCCGGTGTGGTACCAGCCGTCGGCGTCGAAGGTGTCGGCGCGCTCGCGCTTGTTGTAACCCGTCATCACCCCGGTGCCACGGATCAGGAGTTCGCCGGTGGTCCCGTCGGGCACCGGTCGACCGTCCTCGTCGACGATTCCGATGTCCGTGTAGGCGAAGCCGCCTGCGGTCTCGGACATGGTGCGATGCACGGGGAATCCGTCGGGCACGTCGGTCATCGCGATGTCCAGAGGTCCGTCACGCAGCATCGGCGCGCTGGCCAGGTCACGGTCGGCGAAGGTCGGATGCTCGCGCAGGCGCTGGGTGAACGCAGGCCACCCGACGATCCCCGTGGCCTGCTCGCCGTCGATGAGGTCCAGGGCCGTCGCTGCGTCGAGACGCGGTATGACCAGCAGGTTGATGGATTCGTGGAGTGCGCCCATGACGGCGAGCAGCCCGCCGACCCAGAAGAACGGCATCGCGCACAGGATCCGGGCCGGCGCGCCACTGCCCGTGATCGCCCTGATGGCAGTCGGCCAGGTCGACGTCTGACGCACCAGCGTGCCGTGGGTGTGCAGCACACCCTTGGGATCCGCAGTCGATCCCGAGGTGTGCACCATGACGGCCAGGTCTGCGGGAGAGACCTCCCGCTCGACGGCCACCAGGATCTCCCGCGGCACGGCCGCGTCGTCGATTCGAGTCGCCCAGTGCCGGTCCACGTCACCGGTGAGCACGATGCGTCGCAGGTACGGTGCGCCGGGCATCGCGAGCCGGCCCGCGGGCTGGCCGGCCAGCTCGGGCAGTGCCGCTTCGAGCCGATCGGCGACATCGATGCCTAGCACCCAGCTTGGCGCGACCAACATGCCGATGTCCGCCAGTCGCAACACCTTTGAGATCTCCGCAGGTGCGTACAACGTGCTCAGCGGCACGGCCAACGCGCCGATCCGCGACACCGCCAGCCACCAGAGGACCCACTCCACGCCGTTGGCGAAGAACAGTCCGATGCGGGAGCCCTTGCCGACATCCTGGCCGAGCAACCAGCACGCGATGTGCGCGGAGCGTTGCTCTGCCTCCGCATAGGTGAGGCGTTCAGTCGGTGTCACCACGAAGGTGTCGCCGCCGAACTCGTGCGCGTCGCGTTCGAGCAGTGCCGGAATCGTCAACGGTTCAGTCACGCGTCGATCATGGCCGATGATCAGTCTTCGGTGGCGAGATCGTCGGAGCGCCCGGCGTCGAGCCGCGACCACTGGGCGATGGGACGTCCGTTGGCACGTACGCGAGCTGCCCCGCCTCCCCACTGCTGGGGCCATCCGGGCGGCGAGTCCTCCCACGCCTCCTGGCGTCCGTAGATCGTGAGGTCCATGAGCGCATAGTTGTTGTCCATCGCCTCGACGCCGCGGAGGGTGGTCCAGTATGTCTCGAAGACGTGATCGCCCTCCCGCACGTAGCTGACGAGGTGCATCATGCCGACGGTGCGGCCGATGAGCAGGCCCTCGAGTGAGGGGAGTGCCGAGTACCACGGCATGTCCCACTCCATGAAGTCGCGGTAGCGGGCGCCTTCGTCGTAGGGACCCTGGCAGAAGACCGCGTAGGTGATGTCGCGGGAGTGGAGGTAGGCCAGCTCGGAGACCTGGGTGGTGCACCACGTGCAGCCTTCGCACTGCTCGGCCGCGGAATGACCCGGATGCCACATGAAGTAGTACGCGATGAGCTGCTTGCGCCCTTCGAATGCCTCGAGCAGTGTGAGCGGGCCATCCGGCCCGATCAGCTCGAGGCCGCCGGCGACCTCGACCATGGGTAGGCGTCGTCGGGCCGCGGCGATCGCATCGGCTTCCCGGGTGTGCGCCTTCTCCCGAGCCCGCAGCAGGTCGAGTTCGGCTTGGAACGTCGCCCGGTCGACGACCGGGGGCAGGCCCGGTGATCCGCCGTTCATAGCCGTGAGCCCCCGTCGCGCCGGTCGTATCCGTCATGCCAGTCCCACCATTCATACGGCGGACTCTGCGGGTAACCGTCGGGGGAGTCCTCCCAGATCTCTTGGCGCCCAAGTGCGGTCATGTCGAGGAAGCTCCAGGTATTGACGAACACCTCGTCGCCGCGGTTGTTGATGAAGTAGGTGCGGAAAACTCGGTCACCGTCACGGATGAAGGCATTGGTGCCGTGCCACTCGTCCACTCCGAAGTCGACGTCGAAGGCGCCCTCGGCGTCAGGAACGATCGTGTACCAGGGGATGTCCCAGCCCATCCGCGTCTTTACCCGCTGCAGGTCGGCCTGTGAACCGCGCGAGACGTACGCCAGGGTGGTGTCGCGGGCGTTCAGGTGGGCGAGGTTGCCGACGTGATCGGCCATCAACGAGCAGCCGACACAGCCGTGCTCCGGCCATCCGTGCACGCCAGGGTCGACGAACGCGCGGTAGACGATGAGCTGGCGGCGCCCATCGAACAAGTCCAGCAGGGAATTGCTGCCCGCAGGCCCTTCGAACTGATACGGCTTGATCACCGGTGTCCATGGCATCCGGCGTCGCATTGCGGCCAGCGCGTCGCGCGCGCGGCTGAATTCCTTCTCCCTGACGAGCATCTGCTGGTGCGACGCCTCCCATTCCTGCGCCGACACGATCGGAGGTGTCAACATGTGTGTCCCCTTTCGCCTCTGCCGCAACGGTTTCGGCCGCGCCGGTTCGCCAGTGAGACGTTCAACAGTTCAGTTGAACATCTTCTCTAGAACAACACGAGTGAGCGACTATAGTCAACAAAATGGTTGAAGATCAGGTGCTGGATCGCGCGTACGCCGCGCTCGCCGATCCGACGCGCCGTCGGCTGCTGGAGACGCTGCGGGCCGGCGACGCGCGCATGACCGATCTGGCCGCTCCGCTACCGATGACGTTCGCCGGTGTGTCGCGCCACGTCGGAGTGCTGGAATCGGCCGGGTTGGTTCGCCGCGAGGTGCGCGGCCGTGAGCACTGGTTCTCCCTGCAGCCGGACGGGTTGACGGTGGCCCAGCAGTGGATCGATCAGCAGACGGGCTTCTGGTCGACACGTGCGGACGCGCTGTCGGCGCGGCTGCGGCGCAAGGGAAGTGCTCGGTGAACGAAGCGCCGGTGGCCCGCGTGCGACGCGTCATGCCCGCCACTCCAGAGGTGGTGTTCGACGAGTGGCTCGATCCGGAGTCGTTGCGGGAGTGGATGTGTCCGCGGCCGTCCCGATGCGTCGCCGTCACCGTCGAGCCCCGTGTCGGAGGGAGTGTGCGTCTCGACGTGGACAACTCCGGCACCTCGGTGCTGATCACCGGACGCTTCCTTGCCATCGATCGACCGCATCTGCTGCGCTTCACCTGGAGTAACTCGAACTGGCGCGACCCGACCGTCGTGAGCGTCGTCAACGTCACCTTCGAGCCCTTCGCCGAGGATCGGACGCTGATGTCGATCGACCATTCCCTGTTACCTCCCGAGGAATTCGACAGCTTCCAGAACGGGTGGCCGGGCGTCTGCGATCAGCTCGAGGCATTTCTCGACACGTGACGGGCGATCCATCGGATCGCGTCAGGTGAATGAGGCACAATCGCGGAGGTGACGACACCGCCGCAGCCTCCCCGACGGCCTGGCGGTCGCGGCGAACCGATCCGTCGCCAAGAACCTCCGACCCAGCGGATTCCGCGGCAAGGCCCACCGGACGCGCCGACCGAGCAGTTCCGGGCGAGGTACCGACCCAGTGATGCGGCGCCCACGGAACGACTTCAACGCCCACGTGAACCACGCCCGCGTGAACCATCCGGCCCGCTGCCGCCGAGTCGACCACCGCCGCCTCGAGCCCCTCAGGAACCGCACCCACCCGAGGCGCAGGCGCGTCGCCGTTGGCTGCGCGACCCACTGACCCTTTCGCTGATCACACTCATCGTCGTTGCGCTCTTGGCCGGCGGGTTGGCCGGGGCCGAACTGTACGCCCGGCACCGCGCGGACAGCCTCCTGGTCGAGGTCGCCGAGTGCGTCGTGAAGGACGGGGCCACCGTCTCGTTCGGCGTGAATCCACCCTTCCTGTGGCAGCACATCACCGGCCACTACACCAACATCTCCGTGTCGACCGAGGGAAATCGGGTTCAGGACGCCAAGGGGATGACGGCCGACGTGACTGTCCAAGACGTGCGACTGCAGGGATCCAAGGACTCGAAGGGGACCATCGGGGCACTGAACGCGACGCTGACGTGGACCGCCAACGGCATCAAGGACACCGTCGCCGCGAACCTTCCCGGGGTGGGCAGTCTGGTCACCGGCGTCACCACCGATGCCGCGGCAGGCACGATCGACCTCGAGGCCGGGGCCATCACCGTGACGGCCAAGCCCGTCGTCACCGACGGCGACCTCGCCCTGCAGGTAGTCGACGTCGGCGGCCCGCTGGCCAAGGACACGGTGCAGACGGCGCTCGACGGTCTCACCGCGAAGCTGAACGCGCAGTACCCGCTCGGCATCCACGCCGACAGTGTCGAAGTCACAGACGAAGGTGTGGTCGGCAAGTTCTCGACCACGAACGCGTCCATTCCGCAGGATGACGCCGACGCCTGCTTCGCACGACTCTGACTCTCGTCGAGGAGGACTCCATGCCCGACCGCCCGTACGCGCTGGTCCGCCGCCCCGCCGAGACCTTGGCCGACGGCATCGTGACGTTCATCGAGCGCACGCCGCTCGATGTCGCACTGGCCAAGCGCCAGTGGGACGGCTATGTCGCAGCGCGGGAGCGCAATGGGTGGCCGGCCGTGGTGGTCGACGGCGACGATTCGATGCCGGACTGCGTGTTCGTCGAAGACGCCGTGGTGATGTTCGGCGAGCTCGCCGTGATCACGAATCCGCGGCAGCCGACGCGCCACCCGGAGATCGTCGCGGTTCGACGCACCATCGACGAACTCGGGCTCGATGCCACCGCCATCACCGAGGGAACACTCGACGGCGGTGACGTGCTCAAGGTGGGCTCGCAGGTGTACGTCGGCCTCAGCGGCACCACCAACGCGGCCGCGATCGAACAGCTGGCGCGGATCCTGACGCCTCGCGGATACACCGTCACGGCCGTGCCGCTGACCAAGGCGCTGCACCTCAAGAGCGCGGTCACCGCGCTGCCCGACGGCACCCTCATCGGGTATCGACCCGTGGTCGACGACCCTGGCATGTTCCCGTCGTTCCTGGCCGTGCCCGAGGAACCAGGTGCTCACGTGGTCATCCTCGACGAGGATCTGTTGCTGATGAGTTCGGCGGCGCCCCGCACGGCGCAGTTGTTCGCCGATCGCGGCTACCGTCTCGAACTGGTCGACGTCTCGGAGTACGAGAAGCTCGAGGGCTGCGTCACCTGCCTGAGCGTGCGGGTGCGCTGAGTGTCGTAGCGGCTCCGCCCGCGGCGGTGGCCGACGCGGTGCACGGGTCAGACATCCCGAGCACCGCGGCCGCGATCGCAGCGGCCAGTCGTGGAATGTGCA
>NZ_JBOGDD010001034.1:0-3377 GCF_050701675.1 Mycobacterium sp.
CTGCAAGACCTTGTCGCCATTGGCGTCTCGCACCTGAACGGAGGCGGGTTTGCCCTTCCCACCCGGTATCGCCACCGCATAGGTCGACACTTCGGGAATGACGCTGATGGTCGCCATCAGCCCGTTGTCCTCGTGGTTGAGGCGGTGGCAGTGAATCACGTAGGTGCCTGCGAACTCGAGGAACTCCTGCCGCAGGGTCAGCGACGCGGGAGTGGTCACCACGTGGTCGTCGTCGAATATCGGCGCGGGGACGTTCACGTTGTCAACGCCCCACGGCTGAACACCCGTCTTGCCCCGGTTGGGGTCATCGATCGCGGTGACCTGAAAGTCGTTGACGTGGATGTGCATCGGATGCGCGTCGTTGTTGAAGTTGGTGATCGTCCACTCCTCCACCGAGTTCAGTCGCGGCTGAATCAGCGGGATGTTCGGGAACGAGTTGTCTTCGAACATGTAGGTGACGGCTTTGGGGTCGTTCTTGCTGGCCTTCTCGTTGCCGAATCCGCCGGTGATCTTCAGCGCCCGTTTGACCGCGGGTGTCATCACCGACGTGTCCACGAAGGACGTGTACGCGTCCAGGTTCTGGCCCGGTTCGAAGGCCGTCGTCTGCCCCTGCCCGCTGGTGTCCGGCGTGGCGTGGATCAACGTCTGCGTCGGGAAGACGAAGAACCCGTCGGCGTAGCTGACGTACTTCGGGTCGACGGTGAGCGTGCCCAACACGGCGGGCGGGTTCTTGGTGCCGTTGTTGGTGTACAGCACGGCGGGATTCACCACGGGCTGCGCGCGTGGGTCCGGCGGGAACTCGAGGACGAGGTCGCCGTGGGCGGGCATGGTGACGGCGATCGCATACCGCGAGGCGGGCGGGACGTCCAGCGTGGTGCCGTCCCCGTAGACCGGAAGACCGACCTGGGTGTACGGGTTGCCGTCCTGCCCGACGATCGTCAGCTTCGGGTGCTTGCCGGTGGCGGTCTCGGTCAACCTGACCGTCATGTACGCGATGTCGCTGATGTTGGCGACCACCCAGATCTCCGTCTGCCCCGGCTTGATCTTCAACTCCGGCTGAAACTGCCCGTTGACCGTGAACTGCAGATCGCGCTGGTTCTCGGGGAGTCCCGGGTTCTCCTTCACGTTCTTGGTCGGGCTGTTGAACCCAATGAGATTCGACGGCATGAACTGGGTCTTGCCGCGGTTGTTGTGCGGCGACAGCGGTCCGGAGTACCAGGGCGTGATGTATTCGGCGCCCTTGGTGGTGTCGGCGAAGTTCACCGGAGCCAGGCTCGGGGAATAGGTGCCGTCGGCGAGTTGGTCAGCCTCGGGCGGTTTCAGCGTGCTGACGAACTGCGGCCACGTCTCGTTGTTGAGTTGATGCCCCTTGCCATTGCGGTCGAAGACGTAGTTGTACTGAATGGCCATGTCGCGCACGGGAATATCGTTCTTCGTCACCAGCGGGAGGTTGCCGTCCGGCCTGCCGATCTCGAGCAGGCCCGCCAAGCCGAAGTAGGTCTGCTGCGCCGTCATGGTGTGACGGTGGCTGTGGTACCAGTACAGCCCGTTGGGCATGTTCTTGGGCACGTCGTAGGTATAGGTGTTACCCATTCCCGCGGGGATCGACAGCAGCACGTTGTCGGCGTTGCCCTGCGGGCTGACGTGCAGGCCGTGGGTGTGCAGGTTCAGCGGCGCCTCGGTCAGGGCGGGGGGATAGATCGGCACCTGGCCGTCCTTCGGGGTGAAGGCGGGGTCGTAGAAGTCCTGGATGTTCAGGCCCTGAAGGTCGTTGTCGTAGTGCACGATCAAGCGCTCGCCCGGATCGACGCGCAACGTCGGTGCGGGATAGAGGTTGTCGCCCTTCGTCGAACCGTCCGAGCTGGTGCCCTTGATGACGTCGAACCCGTAGACCAGGAAGTTGGTCACGGGTTCGGAGACGGTGTCGAGGTTGACGGTGCCCTGATGAGCCGACAGCCGGACTTCGAGGACGCCGTCCTTGCTCGACAGCCTGATTGGCTCGCGGAAGGGTGCGGGTTTGCCGTCCGCTCCGGCGTTGACCCCCGGCGGCGGATTGACCACTTCCCGAGGATGCGACGAGCAACTCAACGTCACCGTGGCCATCGACACGATCACGACGATGGCGAGGACTGATTTCACGCGACGGAGCAGCATGTCGAACTCCCTGGGTGACGCCGGCACGACTGCTGGGGTTGGGGTGGAGGTTACACAGCAAACCAGAACTGAATACGCGATTGGGTAAATCGTCGGGGTCGTCGGCCGAGTTCAGAACGCGGTCTCTTGGGCCGCGAGCGCCATCCAGACGCCGTCCTTGGTCGACGAAGTCCGAGTTCACCAACAATCGGCCTTCACTTGCTAGGTTGACGGCGATGCTGGACGAACTGATTCCCCTGGCCCTCGTGGTCGCGCTGTCACCGCTGTCGATCATTCCCGCGGTGCTGGTCCTGCATTCGCCACGCCCCAGGCCGACGGGGTTGGCCTTCCTGGTCGGCTGGGTCATCGGGCTCGCCGTGCTGACCCAGGTCTTCGTCGAGGTGTCGAGCCGCCTCGGCGGCGGGCTGGACAAGCCGCCGTCCTGGGCGTCATGGGTTCGCATCGTCGCCGGCAGCGCGCTGATCGTGTTCGGCGTCTACAAGTGGCTCACCCGGACGCGCTCCGAGCACTCCCCCAAGTGGATGAACGGCTTCGCCAAGATCACCCCGGCCAGGGCCGTCGTGACCGCAGTGGTACTGGTCGTCGTCAACCCCAAGGTGCTGTTCATGTGTGCCGCAGCGGGTCTGGCGATCGGCACCGAGGGGCTGGGCCGGTCGGGCGCGACGCTGGGACTGGTGTACTACGTCGCGATCGCCGCCTCCACGGTCGCACTCCCCATCCTGGCGTACGCGGTGTCCGGCGATCGCCTGGATCAACCACTGGTCCGGTTGAAGGCCTGGATGGAGGCGCAGCACGCCACCCTCGTCGCCGCCATCCTGGTGGTCCTCGGCGTGCTGGTGCTGTACAAGGGAATTCACGGGCTCTAGCAGCGCCCACATCATCTTCACTTACACTCCGAAGACGTGGGACTCGATGACCGCGAAGCGCTGGCGACACTACGTGCCGCGGTCGACCCACAGAACGACTCCGACGAGCTGATCCGGCGTTTCTACACCCGCTGGTTCGCCATCGACACCGCGATCCGCGACCTGTTCCCGCCCGATATGGACCATCAGCGCAGCGTGTTCGCCAAGGCCTTGACGTGGCTGCTCGGGGAACTGATCGAGCAGCGCGCAGAAGAACCCGTCGCGTTCCTGGCGCAGCTGGGCCGCGACCACCGCAAATACGGTGTCACACAACGACATTACGACAGCATGCAAGACGCGCTGATCACCACGCTGCGG
>NZ_JBOGDD010001035.1:0-2775 GCF_050701675.1 Mycobacterium sp.
AGCGAGTACAGCCGGAATTCATACAGATCGTCGGCGGGGAACCCGCCGAACACGATGTTGCCCGCGTCGTCGCGCAGCGGGCCCGGCGTCTCGTCGATCGTCGGCAGGATCAGCATCACGACCGCGATGGCCACGATGTACGCGCCTGCGGCGGCCAGGGTGGCGTTCCACGAGCCCAGCCTGTCGATCAGCCGGCGACCGAGATAGATCGCGCCGACGAACAATGCCGCGGACAGCACCACCATCAACAGGTACAGCAGCGTGCGTTGACGGATGGTCTCGTCGAGGCTCACCGCCGGAGGGTTGGCCGGGTACTTGAGCGCTGGAACGACGTAGAGGCTGAGCAGCATGCCACCCGCGACGAGCAACGACAGGACGCGGGCGGACACGTTGCCAACTCGGCCATACGTGACAGCGAACACGACTGCGAACAGCGCCGCCATCGCGATGCTGAAGGCCAGCACGCCGAAGCCCATGCCCACGTTGGCCTGGATACCACGGGTGAAGAGCTCGACGCCGTGGTCGTGCGCCTCGCCACCGTGCTCCATGGCTTCGTGGGCCGCGCCGATGCCATCCTCGTAACCGATGGCCCGCTCGATCACCGGCTCGACGAAGATCCGGGCGAACACGAAGGCGAGTACTCCAGCGAGGGCGCCGGCCAGAAGGCCTCGCCCGATGATCTGCTTTTCCATGTTCTCTTGTTCTCCAGCCGGCTTGTCAGTGGCAGGGGAAGCCGAGGAGGTGGCGGGCGTCGTGAATGAACTCGTGCACGTGTGTGTCGCTGCCGAAGACCGAGGTCGCACCCTGATCCATACCGACGAAGTAGAGCACCAGAAGGGCGAGGAAGGCGGTGGCGCTCAGCCACACCACGGCACTTGCGGCCGATACGTCCAATGCAGGAGCTGAGCTCTTGCGAGCCTCGGAGGATGTCATGTCAGTGGTGGTCCTTTCGGGAGTGCGCGTCCCGTATGCAGGTTTCGAACGTCGGGTCTGACTTTCACAGTGGCGCGACCGCTCTGGATTTTCACCAGATTCCTTCGTTCTTCGGTACAAGCAGCATCATAAGCACTGCAAACCAATTGAGCCTAGTGACCCCGTCCCGCGGCGCCGTCTCCAAAGAGAATGGGCGGCACCCCGGGAAGGGTACCGCCCATGCTCAACACAGTTGCGCCTTGCTACTCCGTGGCGCTCGCGGCTCCTGCCGCGCCCGCCGCACCGGCCTTGGCCAGGTCAGGAGCGTCCTCGACGACGGGGCGCTGCGCGCCGACGAACGTGAACACCGCGTCCTCGCCCGCACCCTCGCCGTCCCAGCCGTCGACGTCGACGGTAACGACCTGACCGGCGCCGACCTCGTCGAAGAGGATCTTCTCCGACAGGGCGTCCTCGATCTCGCGCTGGATGGTCCGCCGCAACGGGCGGGCACCCAACACCGGGTCGAAGCCGCGCTTGGCCAGCAGCGCCTTGGCCTTGTCCGTCAGCTCCATGGTCATGTCCTTGGCCCTGAGCTGATTGCCGACCCGGTCGATCATCAGATCGACCATGCGGATGATCTCGTCCTTCGTCAGCTGGTGGAAGACGATGATGTCGTCGATGCGGTTGAGGAACTCCGGGCGGAAGTGCTTCTTCAGCTCGTCGTTGACCTTGAGCTTCATCCGCTCGTAGTTGTTCTCGCCGCCACCCTGGGTGAAGCCGAGACCGACCGCCTTGCTGATGT
This sequence comes from Mycobacterium sp., assembly GCF_050701675.1. Classification (GTDB taxonomy): domain Bacteria; phylum Actinomycetota; class Actinomycetes; order Mycobacteriales; family Mycobacteriaceae; genus Mycobacterium. The sequence goes on from NZ_JBOGDD010001035.1 coordinate 1,715, forward strand.
CGGACGTGCCGAGGTTCGAGGTGAAGATCAGCACGGTGTTCTTGAAGTCCACCGTCCTGCCCTGACCATCGGTCAGGCGACCATCCTCGAGGACCTGCAACAGCGTGTTGTAGATCTCCTGGTGGGCCTTCTCGATCTCGTCGAACAGCACCACGGAGAACGGCTTGCGGCGCACCTTCTCGGTGAGCTGGCCGCCTTCTTCGTAGCCGACGTAGCCGGGAGGGGCACCGAACAGCCGCGACGCGGTGACGCGGTCGTGGAACTCGCCCATGTCGATCTGGATGAGCGCGTCGTCGTCACCGAAGAGGAACTCGGCCAGCGCCTTGGACAGCTCGGTCTTACCGACACCGGACGGGCCGGCGAAGATGAACGAACCCGACGGACGCTTGGGATCCTTCAACCCGGCACGGGTACGCCGGATCGCCCTGGAGACGGCCTTGACGGCATCCTCCTGGCCGATGATGCGCTTGTGCAGCTCGTCCTCCATGCGCAGCAGGCGCGTGGTCTCGGCCTCGGTCAGCTTGAACACGGGGATGCCGGTCCAGTTGCCGAGAACCTCGGCGATCTGCTCGTCGTCGACCTCCGCGACGACGTCGAGGTCGCCGGAGCGCCACTGCTTCTCACGCTCGGCCCGCTGACCCACCAACGTCTTCTCGCGATCGCGCAGGTTCGCTGCCTTCTCGAAGTCCTGCGCGTCGATCGCAGATTCCTTCTCCCGGCGCGCGTCGGCGATCTTCTCGTCGAACTCGCGCAGGTCTGGCGGTGCGGTCATGCGACGGATGCGCATCCTGGCGCCCGCCTCGTCGATCAGGTCGATCGCCTTGTCGGGCAGGAAGCGGTCGTTGATGTAGCGGTCGGCCAGCGTGGCGGCCGCCACGATCGCGCCGTCGGTGATCGACACCCGGTGGTGCGCCTCGTACCGGTCACGCAGACCCTTGAGGATCTCGATGGTGTGCTCGACCGTCGGCTCGCCGACCTGGACCGGCTGGAAACGACGTTCCAGAGCGGCGTCCTTCTCGATGTACTTGCGGTACTCGTCGAGGGTGGTCGCACCGATCGTC
>NZ_JBOGDD010001036.1:0-1860 GCF_050701675.1 Mycobacterium sp.
CCGCTGGCTAAGGCGACCTAGAGCCGTTCTCTGCGCGACTAGTCGCCGGATCGCATCTACTGTGTTGCGACGTACTGCTTTAGTGCGTAGGTTCTTGGTCACGGTTCGGCAACGGAGGTCATGGCCATGGATCCTGCAATGTGCGCGTGTTGTGACGCGATGGCGGCCGCCGCTGCCACGGGCTGCTGCCCGCCGATGGCGATGCCGATGCCACCACCGCCGCCCCCACCGCCGATGTAGACGAAGCCACTCGTAGGCAGTGAGTCTGGGTCGACAGGCCTCGGCGTCGATCGACGTTGTCAACTGGAGGTCATGGGGATGCCGCGGTTCATGCGCGCGTTGATCGCTGCCGCGACAGGAGTAGCCCCGATCTCGATCGGGTCCTCCAACCAGAACGACGGCACCCAGGACTGGCAGATCTGATGCAGAACAACGCGCGACACCGCGTTGGCTTGTGTGCCCTCGCCATGGTGAACGGCGTGACCGCGACATCTCATCGACTCGTTGCCGCCTTGCTGGCGATGCTCATCCTCTCCACCGGGGTCATCGCTGCCGACGTGCAAGCCGACCCCGCCTCCGACGCGCTGGCCCAGCTCAACGAACTGTCGCGCGAGGCCGAGCAGACCACCGAAGCCATGCATTCGGCCCAGCTCAGCCTTGATGCGGCGGTGGCAGCGGAGGACGTGGCCGAGCGAAGGAACGTCGGCGATCTCGCCGTTGCGAAGGTCGCGCAGGGAGAACTCGACACCTATCAGACCGCCGTCGACGAGGTTGCGTCAGCCGAATACATGGGCGGACCCACCGACGGTCTGACTGGCATTCTGACCGCGAACTCGCCGCAACAGCTGATCGATCAACTTGCCGTGCAGAACGCCATGGGCGCTGAGATGGCGACGACGATGCGCCGCTTCCGGGAGGCCCGAGTACGGGCCGATACCGCTCAAAGGGCCTCGGCAGCTTCGGCTTCCGAGGCGCGTACCGCCGCTGAGCACGCCCGCGCCGTCCGCGCCGAATTGCAAGCCAAGCAGAGTCGACTCCGGTCGCAGATCGCCGCGGTCAAGGCCCGATACGACGCCCTGACCCCCGACCAGCAGGCTGCGCTAGCAGCCCTCCCGCCGCCCGTCGATGCACCGGCGCCAGGGCCTGACGTGCTGGCCGGCGGCGAGGTCCTGCCCCCCATCGACGGTCTACCACCGGGTGAGGTCATCGCCCCCGACGCGGTGCCCCCGTTGGGTGGCGGGTCCGGGAACGCGGCCGTCGTCCAAGCGGCCCTGACCCGCATCGGCTCCCCCTACTCATGGGGTGGTTCCGGGCCGAACGCGTTCGACTGCTCGGGTCTGATCATGTGGGCGTTCCAGCAAACCGGCAAGTCGCTGCCGCATTCGAGCCAGTCGCTCGCCACTGGTGGTCAGCCCGTCTCGCGAGACGACCTGCAACCCGGCGACATCGTGACCTTCTATTCCGACGTGTCCCATGCGGGGATCTACATCGGGGACGGAATGATGGTGCACGCCTCGACCTACGGCACCCCGGTTCGCGTAGCGCCCGTGGATTCGTCGCCATTCCACAACGCTCGCCGGTACTAGTCGCCCGCCGTGCGCGCAGTGTTGAAGGCCGCCAGTCGAGCCGTGCCCGCGCAGGGGATCTCCCGCCGGATCGCCGACGCACGCAACTACTGGTCCACATCGTCGGGTGAGGCGTGGCCGTCGGACTCTCACTGGCGCAACGGTCTTGGCGACGAGGCGTGGCTAGAGGTTGGTCGCGACCACCTCAGCATCTTTCACCGGTTCGCCACGGGACTCGACCTCCCGTCCAGTCCCGGTCGGGTGATCGAATGGGGCTGCGGCGGCGGTGCGAACG
>NZ_JBOGDD010001037.1:0-4320 GCF_050701675.1 Mycobacterium sp.
GGACCCGGCCTCGCGGGCGCTCACGCGATGGGTCGTCGAAGGTGCGCGCTACGCATCGTCGAGCAGGTCGGGCGTCACCGCCGATTCGGTGTCGGGGATGCCGTCCTGCTTTGCCTTGCGGTCGGCCATCGACAGAAGGCGCCGGATACGGCCCGCCACAGCATCTTTCGTCATAGGTGGCTCCGCGAGCCGGCCGAGCTCCTCCAACGACGCCTGCCGGTGCTCGACGCGAAGTTTTCCCGCGGCCGACAGATGGCCTGGCACCGAGTCGCCGAGGATGTTCAGCGCGCGTTCAACGCGGGCCGCGGCGGCCACCGCCGCGCGCGCCGATCGCCGCAGGTTCGCGTCGTCGAAGTTCGCGAGGCGGTTCGCCGTGGCGCGCACCTCGCGACGGAGTCGACGCTCCTCCCACGTGAGCCGGGTGTCCTGAGCCCCCATCCGCGTCAGGAGCGCACCGATCGCCTCTCCGTCGCGTACGACGACGCGGTCACTCCCCCGCACCTCGCGGGCCTTGGCGCTGACGCCCAGTCGCCGGGCCGCACCGACCAGCGCCAGTGCCGCCTCTGGGCCAGGGCAGCTGATCTCCAACGACGACGAGCGACCGGGTTCGGTCAACGAACCGTGCGCCAAAAATGCTCCACGCCAGGCGGCTTCGGCATCGCCGACGCTGCCGCCAACCACCTGGGCGGGCAAGCCGCGGACCGGCCGCCCGCGCAGGTCCAGCAGCCCGGTCTGTCGGGCCAGGGCCTCGCCGTCCTGCGCCACTCGCACCACGTAACGGGTGCCCTTGCGCAGACCGCCTGCCGTCATCACGTGCACCACTGCGTTGTAGCCGTACAGATCGTGGATGTCCTTGCGCAGGCGCCGGGCGATGACTCCGAGGTCCACCTCCGCCTCGACGACCACCCGTCCCGCGACGATGTGCAGTCCGCCTGCGAACCGCAACAGGGCGGCTACCTCCGCACGCCGTGCGCTGACCGAGTTGATCACGAGTCGGCTGAGCTCGTCCTTGACCTCGGCTGTCATCGCCACGAAATCGTCACCTCTCGTCGACCGACCGCGCGACGGGAGTCGGAACCGTCGGCGTGACGGGTGCCCTACCGCGCAGCCGCACCCGCTCAAGCGCCGCAGCCAACCTGGCCGGGTCATGTAATGGTGTACCAGGTCTGGACACGTCAGCAAACTCGACCTGAGCCTCGAGGCTGGCGGCCGTCCGACGCAGCTGATCGCGTTCGCGTTCGCTGGGAACGCTGGCAGCGTCGACGACGATGTCGTGCACGGTGAATCCCGGGGCGTGTTGCGCCAAGACGTGGAGGTGGCGTTCGGCGGAGAATCCCGCCGTCTCACCAGGCTCGGCGACCAAGTTGAGCACCAGGGCGCGGCGGGCGTCCGTCGCCTGGAGCGCCGCCACCAGCTGCGGAACCAAGACGTGCGGGATGACGCTGGTGAACCACGAACCGGGGCCGAGCACGACGAGGTCGGCGGCCATGATCGCATCGACCGCCTGCCGGGTCGCCGGTGGATTGCCGGGAAGCAGGCGCACCCTCCTGACCTTCCCGACGGTGGTGGCAACCGCGACCTGACCCCTGATGGCCCGGCTCATCCGCGGATCGGATTCGAGCCCGGCCACGTCCGCCTCGATCTGCAGTGCGATCGGGCACATCGGCAGAACGCGCCCCTTGAGGTCGAGGATGCGGCCGAGTTCGTCGAGGGCCGCGACGGGATCGGCAAGCACTTCGTTGAGTCCGGCGAGCAACAGATTTCCGATGGGATGGCCGGCCAAGGCCCCGCTGCCACCGAACCTGTGCTGAATGATGGTGGCCCACAAATGGCCGTGTGGACTGTCGGATGCCAACGCCGCCAACGCCATTCGCAGGTCTCCGGGTGGCACGACGTCGAGTTCGCTGCGCAGACGACCCGAGGACCCGCCGTCGTCGGCGACGGTCACCACGGCCGTTACGTGCGGGGTGAGTCGCCTCGCCGCAGACAGCGTGGCGTACAGCCCGTGGCCGCCTCCGAGCGCGACGATGCGTGAGTTCATTCGCGACCCAGATCTCGGTGAAGCACCCGCACCGTGAGTTCGTCGTCACCGTCCAGTCGCTCCGCGAGGGCCTCGGCGATCGCGACGCTGCGATGCTTGCCACCCGTACATCCGATGGCAACGGTCATGTAGCGCTTTCCCTCCCTGCGGTATCCGTCGATGACGACGTCCAGCAGTCGATGGTAGGTGTCGATGAAGTCCACCGCCCCCGGTTGGCCGAGGACGTAGTCACGTACCGCCGGGTGCTGCCCGGTGTGTGGCCGCAACTCGTCGACCCAGTGAGGGTTCGGCAGGAAGCGGACGTCCATCACCGTGTCGGCATCCATCGGCAACCCGTACTTGTAGCCGAAGGATTCCACCGTCACGTTGGTGTGCGCGACGGTCTCGGCGGCGAACGCGCGCTCGATGGTCTCGCGGAGCGCGGGCACCGGCAACGACGACGTGTCGATCACCAGGTCCGCCGCGGCACGGATCGGCGCAAGCATGGTGCGCTCGGCGGAAATGCCCTCGGCCAGAGTCTGATTGCCCTGCAGCGGATGGCTGCGGCGATTTTGTTCGTACCGCCTGACCAGGATGTCGTCGGACGCCTCGAGGAAAAGCACGCGTGGTGTGATGTCGCGGGTGGCCAGGTCGTGCCGCACCCACTCGAGATCACCCGTGAACCCGCGCGAGCGCACGTCCATCACGACTGCCAGCTGCGTGATCCGCGAGCCGGCCGCGAGACCGAGCTCGACCATCCGGGCGATCAACTCGGGCGGCAGGTTGTCGGCGACGTACCAGCCAAGGTCCTCCAGAACCTTGGCGGCCGTGCCCCGTCCCGCGCCGGACAGCCCAGTGACGAGGACGACGTCTATGCCGGCGGCCGACTGGTCGTCGGCAAGCCCGTCGTGCAGGCCCTCCGTCATGTGCGATCCGCTCCCGGCTTCTCGCTCAGTCATGCGCGATCCGCCTCGGCTTCTCGCTGCACGCCATCCCCTGGTCCGTCATCCCTGCTTCGCCGTCTCCACGTCGTCCTTGATCGTAGGCACCCCGAGGGCTTCGAGGACGGCGTTCGCGGTGGCCACTCCGATTCCCGGCACCGCGGTGATCTCCTCGACGCTGGCATCCTTGAGCCGGGCGACCGAGCCGAAGTGTGTGACGAGCGCCTTTCGCCGGTGCTCGCCCAGACCCCGAACTGAGTCTAGTGCCGACGCGGTCATGCGCTTCGACCGCTTGCTTCGGTGGTAGCTGATCGCAAAGCGGTGCGCCTCGTCGCGCACGCGCTGCAGCAGGTAGAGCCCGTCGCTGTTGCGCGGCATGATCACGGGATCCGCCTCCGACGGTACCCAGACCTCCTCGAGCCGCTTCGCCAGTCCGATCACGGCCACGTCGGTGACGCCGAGGTCCTCGAGGACCGCTGCGGCGGCGTTGACCTGCGGCGCACCACCGTCGACGACGAACAGGTTGGGCGGGTAGGCGAACCTGCGCGGCTTGGCGTCCTCCGTCAATGGCGCCTGCGCGTCCGCTACATGCCGGGCGAACCGCCGCCGCGTCACCTCGGCGATGGATGCCACGTCGTCGGAGCGTCCGTCGCCCGCGGCCTCGCGGATCGCGTAGTGCCGGTAGTCCGACTTGCGCGGAAGTCCGTCCTCGAAGACCACCAGCGAGGCCACCACGTCGGTGCCCTGGACGTGACTGATGTCAACGCACTCGATGCGCAGCGGTGCGTCGCTCAGCCCGAGGAATTCCTGGATGCTCTGCAGCGCTTCGGATCTGGCGTTGAAGTCACCGGCACGCTTGAGTTTGTGCTGCGCCAATTGGTCCTGGGCATTGCGGTGCACGGTCTCGGCGAGGGCGCGCTTGTCACCGCGGGCGGGCACCCGCAGGTTGACGTTCGAACCGCGCAGCCCGCTGAGCCACGCGGCGAGTTCGTCGGCGTTGTCGGGCAGCACCGGAACCAGGACCTGCCTCGGCACCAGGTTGGTGGCGTCGTCGGCGGCGCCGCCGAGCTCTGCCTGATCGCCGTAGAACTGCGTGAGGAACTGCTCGACGAGATGCTCCTGCCCCGATTTCCCTGGCTCGCCGGACTTCTCGACGACCCAGCCGCGCTGACCGCGGACCCGTCCGCCGCGGACGTGGAACACCTGCACGGCAGCCTCGAGCTCGTCGTCGGCGAACGCGACCACGTCGGCGTCGGTGCCGTCGCCGAAGACCACGGTCTGCTTCTCCAAGGCGCGCTTGAGGGCCGAGATGTTGTCCCGCAGCCGTGCCGCCCGCTCGAAGTCGAGCTGCTCGGCGGC
>NZ_JBOGDD010001038.1:0-24888 GCF_050701675.1 Mycobacterium sp.
GCTCAGGCCCGTTGACGGCGTGGCGGCCGCACATCAGTTCAGAATCTTGCGGCCACCGAGCCGAACTCGCAGCAATCGGCCTTACCGTTGATGGCCCTATAGTTCAGCCATCAACTTCGACTGTAACGAAGCGTGATGTATTGAGCCAAGTCAATACTTTGTGATCCAAATCACATTGAAGATCGGGAATAAATGCGGGCTTCGCGCCTGCGAGCCGGATGGGAAGCGGCTGGCAAGTCCTGCGTCGCGTTTGCGTCTCATCGCCGGGGGTGGCATGGTCGGCCGAAGCCCGAACCAGTTTGGGTGATCTTGGTGACAGCGGTCGACTGTCGAAACGCGAGCCGACGGGTGGGAGCACCGACCATTGACGGACTACGTCTACGATCTCTCGGACGCCGAGCGCGACGCGCTCACGGAAGAATTCTTGAGCACCAAGAGGTTGGGCTGTAGCCGCTTCGCTTGCTTCGCGGTAGAGAGTACCGACCCGTTCGCCAACATCGCCCGGCAGCTCGAGCGTGAGGTCTTCGAACATTCGTGGGGCAACGACTCCGTCACCATGAAGAACGAGTACGGGCCGTACGACGAGAGCAGCGTCTTCTTCATGGCGGTGGACACCCACGACCGGGTACCTGCGGGCGTGGTCCGGATGATCCGCAACTCGTCGGCAGGCCTCAAGACCATCGTCGATCTGGATGACGGGATCAAGTCCCCCATCGCCCCGATTGCCATCCCGGTTGGTGATGTCCTGCGGCACCACGGAATCGACGACCTCGACAGGTGCTGGGACGGTGCCACCGCTGCCATCCCACGCCGTTACCGCCGCCGACTGGCGGCCGCCCACGTGCAGATCCTGCGGGTGATGGCCCTTGCGGCGATGCACGAGAACATTCAGCACTTCGTCGCCGTTCTCGACGCGCCCGTCGTCAGGGCCGCACGCGACGTTCTCGGGCTACCCCTGGTGCCGCTGGCTGGCACGCCGCCCTTCACCCACATGGACGCACCCAACAACCAGGCCGTCTATGCCCACATTCCGACCCTCCTGGGGATCTCTCAGCGACGCAATCGCAAGGTTAGCCAGAAGATCCGAGACTGCTTCTCTGCGAACACACTTCCCAGCGCGGAACAGCTCGCCGCGACGTGACGCCGTGACCCACCCTCAGCCCGGCGAAGCGAGCTGACGTGTCACTGAGAGTGGATCTGACCAATGTGGTACGTGAGTACCACACGGGTGGACACACAGTCCGGGCCTTGGACAGACTGACCCTGCGGATCAACGGCGGCCAGTTCACCTCCATCGTCGGCCCATCGGGCGCGGGCAAGAGCACGCTGTTGCAACTCCTCGGCGCACTGGACTCGCCTGACTCCGGTTCCATCCAGTTCAACGGCATCGAGATCGGGACGATGACCGACGACCAGCAATCGACGTTCCGTCGCCATCAGGTGGGTTTCATCTTCCAGTTCTTCAATCTCCTACCGACTTTGACGGCGTGGGAGAACGTGGCGCTGCCCATGCTGTTGGACGGGAAGAAGCTGCGCCAGGTGCGACGGGATGCGGTTCGGCTGTTGAACCTCGTCGAACTCGGCAACCGCATCGATCACCGGCCAGCCGAACTGTCCGGCGGGCAGATGCAGCGGGTAGCGGTGGCCAGGGCGCTGATGATGGACCCGCCGCTCATCCTGGCCGACGAGCCGACGGGCAACCTCGATTCGTCAACGGGCGCAGCAATCATGGATCTCTTGTGCCACGTCGCGCACGCCGACGGCGCCGACCGCGCGGTCGTCATGGTCACCCACAACATGGCGGCGGCGGCGCAGACCGACCGGATCATCACGGTGCAGGACGGCATCCTCGGGTCCGACGTGGCCCCCGGGCCCGTGACGCCGCTCAGCGGTCGACACTGCCAAAGCATGCGCGACCAGCCGACCGAGATCATTCCGACGATCCACCACGGCGCGTTCACCAGGGACGCGCTCGTCGCGGCCACGCCACCGCGCGGTGGCAGGCATACGGCTCCGCGGTCCTAACGCAGTGCCCCTCGCCGCATTCAGCCGACTGAAGGTGCTGAACGTCCGTGAACTGCGTACCCACTGGGGGCGCGCGGTGGCCTCCGTCGTCGTCGTTGCGGTCTCCGCTGCACTGCTCGTCGCCGTCCTTGGCGTCTCCGGTTCGATCACCGGGTCCATCGACCGGCTCGCCACCAGCATCGGCGGCGACGCCGACCTCGAGGTCTCCGGGATCACCGGTGAAGGCTTCGACGAGTCACTGCTCGGCGCCGTCAGCGGAGTCGAGAACGTCACCGCGGCAGTGCCATTGGTGCGGATGCGAACCACGGCCAACGCGCAGCCGGCCCTCCTGCTCGGGCTCGGGCAGAACGCCTCCGAGCTGCACTCCGACCTTCAGAGTGCAATTTCCGACCAGCTTCAGGCGGGCTCGCCGGTGACGTCGGCGCCCAACGGCGTGGTGGTCGGTGCGGGCCTCGGCATCGCCAAGGGCGATCAATTCATGGTGGCGGGGTCGACGACGGTCACCGCGGTCGCCGTCGTGGACGGTGACGCCGCACGACGCCTGAACGACGCACACTTCGTGATCGCGCCGCTGACTCTCGCGCAACAGATTTCGGGGCGGCCGCAGCGCCTCGACTCGATCCTGCTGTTCACCGACCCGCATGCGGACGTCGCAAGAGTCCGCGCTGCGGTCACGACCGCGATCGACGGACGGGCCGTGGTGGCGACACCGAGTTTCCGCGCCGCACAGGCCAGTAGCTCATTCGCCATCCTGCAGGCAATGACGCTGCTGGCGGCATCGGTCTCATTGGTGGTGGCCGCGTTCCTGAGCTACAACGCGATGAGCATCGCCATCGCCCAACGCCGACCCATCATCTCGACGATGCGCGCGCTCGGCGGGCGACGGCGGACGATCATGTCCGACATGCTCGCCGAGGCCGCGCTGGTGGGCTTCCTCGGCGGCGCGATCGGCTCGGTGTGCGGCGTCGCGATCGGCTACGCCGCGACCGGCGAGCTGCCGTCGACGATGGTGCAGACACTCGACGCCCGTATCGAATACGTCCTACCGATCTGGGTCGTGCCCCTGGCCATCGTGGCATGCATCGTCGCGAGCGTGACCGCCTCTGCGCTGGCCGCCCGACAAGTGCACGGTGTCGCGCCGATCGAGGCGATGGCGCCCAGCGGTGCCGCGACCTCGGAGGCCGGTTCGCGCAAGCTCAGGATCGCGTCCGGCGTCGCAGGAGCGACGCTTCTGATCGCGACGATCCTCATCGTCACCGGCGATCTTGGTCGCATCGCCATGGCGTCGATAGCGTTGGCGTTCATCGGCTTCAGCTTCCTGTGCTTCGCGTTCTCGGGCCCCATCATCAAGGCGGCTGCGGCAGTGGCCCGCCGCTTCGGGGCGGCGGGAGTACTCGGCGCCGCCACCATCGAACGCGCGCCGCGGCGGATGTGGGTTGCGATGATGACGGTGCTCACCGCCGTGGTCACCACCGTCGCGGTCACGGGCGCCACCAGTAACGCGGTCGACTCGACGGTCGCCTCGTTCGCCTCGATCGCCAAGGCCGACCTGTGGGTCAGCTCGGCCGCTGCCACCGACTACTCGTCGTCTCTGTTACCGCCGGAGACCGCGGCGAACGTGGCGGCCGTCCCCGGTGTCGAAGGCGTGGTGCCGGACCAGATGGCGTTCGCCACGGTGGGCGACACCCGGGTGATGCTGCTCGGCATCGCACCGGGTTCACATCGGGACATCTACACCTCGCTGTCGCCGCGGGACCGCCAGAAGCTGCTTGCCGGGGAAGGTGTTGCGCTATCACGCGATCTCGGACAGTCGATGGGGGTCGCCCCTGGTGATCAGATCGCCCTTCAGACACCGACCGGCGAGCGAAGGGTCCAGGTGTTGGCGCTCGTCCCCTACTTCTCGGGGATGACCGGTACCGTCGCGATGAGCCTGGACGCCATGCAGGGTTGGTTCCAACGCCCTGGCGCCAGCGACCTGGAGATCACCATTGCCGCCGGCGCCCACGCGCCCTCCGTCCGGGCGGCGATACGCAAGGTCGTCTCGCCCGAGACGTTCGTCTACTCCGGTGACGAGGCACTGGCTGGCGTCGCCAGCGCACTGGACCAGGTGATCGCCGTCATCACCATCATCGCGTGGATCGTCGTCGTGGTTTCGGCTGTGACGCTGCTGAATACGTTGATGCTGTCGGTGCTCGACCGTCGCCGCGAGATAGGTGTGCTGCGGGCGATCGGCGCAACGAGGAGCTTCACGTTGAAGGCTATCCTGGCCGAGGCGGCGGGAATCGGCATCGTCGGCGGGCTGCTGGGCCTCGTCCTCGGCGCCGCCATCCAATACCTGACGTCCATCGCCCTGACCAACGTACTGAGCATCGACGTCGCATGGCAGCCCAGCGCGTCGATGATCTTCATCGGCCTTGGGGCACTGGCGATCTGCCTGCTCGGGTCGGTGCCGCCCGCGGTGCGTGCCGCCCGGCTCAACATCGTGGCTGCCGTCAGCGTCGACTGATCACCGGGTGAACCATGCGAACCAGTCGCGGCTGGACGATGTGAAGTAGTGCCGTGAGGACACCTTCTCCGCAGGGAACAGCTTGAAGCTCTCCGGCGTACCGCTGGGCTGTGGGTGGAAGTACGCGCCGCTGACCCAGTCCGGGTTGATGTCGAGTTCCATGCCGCGAACGACTCCCGCGTCCCGCAGGATGTTGCCCAACGTGCACACCGACAGGGCGGGCCCCGCGACGTACACCTCGACTCCGCTTGCGGTGACGCCGAACCCGGAGCGGTGGATGAACGCGGCCTGGCCGATCGTGGTGCCCCATTCCCTGGGGCCGCCGCTCGCACAGGTCGGGTTCAGCGCCCCGTCGTCGACGAGCGGCACCAGATTCTGCCTGACGCTTGCGACGTCGGGCCCCATCCGCACCTCGCGGTTCCAGGTGCCGACGTCGGCGGTGCCGTTGGCATGCAAAACCAGGCTGGCCTCGCCGTCCACCAATCGCGACACCGTGCGCCCCTGGCTGAAGTACCCGGGATGGCTGGGATCGGTCAGCCGGAATCCACCGTTGAAAGCCACGGCGGCACTGTGCAGTTCATGGGATGTCAACGCGCTCGACGCCCGCCAGGAGCCGCCAGGATCGGTGGTGCCCGGACGTAGCTCGCCACGCACCAGGGTCGGGTCCATCCGCAGGACACCGACGACGAAGGAGGTGTGCTGACCGTCCGGACGCAGCGAGGCGACCTGAACGGCGGGGCGGCCACCGACGGTCACCACCGTCTGCCAGCTGCCCTCCCCCGGCAGCGGCTCCTTACCGCCGAGCGGGGGCAGGGGCACGGCAGGCAGTGCGGTGGAGGCCTCGACGTGCGGCACCGTCCCGGCCGCCATCGGGATGCCACCGGGCGGCTGGCCACCGATGGCGGGCTGATTGCGCAGATAGAGTTCCCTTTCGAGCCAGGTCACCTCGACGTTGAAGCCGTGGCCGCGGCCCCACTCGGCGAGTTTCGCGGCGACGCTGTCGGTGCCGGCCACGCGCAGCGCATCGACGACGCACCCACCGATTGCCAGCGCAGCGACGGAAACCACCGCGAGCACGACGCGCGGCCATCGCCTCCCGCCGCGCAGGCGATGCGACGCGGGCTGCGCCCCGCTCGGCGGGTCCTCGCGATCCAATACGGTGACCGCCACCGTCCACGCCCCTCTCCCACCCGCACCGTCCGTTGCCTCGTGGACGCCGTCTGCGCTCGAGGTTCCCAGGGATTCCTGCGAAGAAGCTGGGGCCCGCAAACGTATGCTGGGCCGACGATCCAACGCCGAAGAGGAGCCCGGTTCGCGAATGAGCTCAGCCCAGCATGCCGCGGTGGTCCCGGTGACCGCGCGGACCGAGTACACGACCGGCCGTCATCGCACGGCTGCCATCGCGTCGGCCACGGCTCTGGTGGCAGGCATGCTCGCACTGGTGGGGCTCAACTACGCCGGAGCACCGGAATCACTCACCGCCGCCGTCGTGGCCGTGCTCGTCACCGCCACGCTGGGCGGGGTGGCCTACGGGCGGCTGGGGAAGCCGAGCGCGGTGCTGATCACCGTCGACGACGACACCGTCTACCTCGGCGCCGAGGACCACGGGATCGTCAGCTACCCACTGTCGTCGCTGAACGCGGTGCGCCGGTCCGGTCCGGCCGACACGACGTCGGCGACGGTCAACGGTCGACACCTGACCGTCCGTGGTCGGGACTACCTCGAACTAGCCTTCGCCAGCGAGACCAACCCGGGGACCGCTGGCGACGAGTGGCGGGTGGCCGTCGTCGGATCGGATCCGGCGGCGGCGGAGATCCTCACCCGCCTGCAGGCGACGCTGCCCGACGTGGACGATGTCGCCGATGCAGAACCCGGGGCCGATGCCACCTTTGCCCAGTTCTCGGGAGCGCGGATCGCCGACGCAGGCACCGACGAGGCGGCGAGACGGTTGTGGGAGCAAGCCGCCCGGCGCCACGACGACATCCTCGGCGCGTACGGCGCCTACGAACTCGATCCTGCGATGCTGTTGCGCTACCCAGCCATCACCGATGTGACCGTCGAACACACCCAGACGTTCCACGTCGCACTCGACGAGGCAGGGGCCCTGCGCACCGACGCCTATCCGGGCAACCGGGGACTGGCCGACGCCTACCAGCGGGCGGTGGTCGCGCTCCGCCGGGCCTGGATCGCGTGCGAATCGCACGGCAAGAAGGTGGGCACCACCTACCTCGAACCGGCAGACCGGACCGAACTCGATACGGCGTTCAAGCTCTACACTCACGCCACATCCAGCACCACGCCTGCCGAGCAGGCGATCTACTACGGACGCGTCCGCGAGATCGTCACCAAACTGGCCGACCGTGGTGTCCTGCACCCGCCCAAGGTTCAGCTCGCACAACTTGAAGGGGTCACCCGTCGGGCCATCGAGGCGGCCAAGCCCAGCTGACGGGTCAGGTGGCGCCCGGCGCAAGGAATTCGCCGGTGACCGAGTACGTCCCCGTCGCCGCCTCCACGCCCGCGAGTTCGATCCGGATCGCCAACCCGAACTCGTCGATCTCCCCGCCCGTCATCCAGATCTCGACGGCCTCCCGTTCGTAGGGTTCGAGAGCGCCCCATTGCATCGCCTGTGCCCGAACGGATTCGAAGGCCTCCTGCGAAACATCGTCGAAGGCGAAGGTCTGTGGTCGCCAGTGGGGGGACTCGTCGGTGACCTCGGGGAGCTCCCCCGGTACGACGATGATCTGGCCGGCGCGGTCGTCGGTCTGGAACTCGAACAGCACACCGCCGCTGGTCTGAAGTTCGCCCGCGTGTGCGATCGGTGTGGCCCGGTGGGTGCCCCTGATCTCGAAGTTCGTCAGCACCCGGTCCGACGGGGCAATCCCGGCCAGCGTCAGGGCGTCCCGTGCCCTTTGGAACGACACGGTGAAGTCGGCCGGATCGAATATCTCGCCCACGGTGCCGTCGGGGAGCGCGTCGATGGTCTTGATGCCGAAGGTGCCGGTCAAAATCAGTGGCGCGCCGGGGCCTGAACGCTGGATCTCCAACGTGTCGAGATCGCCCAGCCGGCCCGCGGATTCGACTTGCTGGACCATCTTGTCGGCGATCGCGGTCAGGTCGGTCGACGCGATGTCCCCGGCGGTGAACGTGCTGTCCTTGCGCTGAACCTGCGCCGACGGTGTGGTGAACGCATCCGCGTTGTTGTTGAGGTACACGATCGTGGCGTCACCGTTCGTCGGGTCGAGGACCGTCCCGTAATCGGACCCGCTGCCGGTGAAGCGGAGGTCGAGCAGATTGTTGGCCGCGGCAGGTCCGAATTGCTCGGTGATCGCCCGGATCATGCCGTCACGGCGGGCGTTGAGGTTCATGTCCTTCGAGCGATGGCCCGTGTCGACGGCGCGCGGCGCCGCAGGCGTCGATGTCGTGGGGATCGAGATATGCCAAGCATTACCCACGCCGAAGAGCACCGTCAGCGCGACCAGGATGGTGACCACCGGATAGATCACGGCCCACTTGCCGGGTTGATCGCCGAATCCCGGTGTGCTGGTCGCGTCGCGCGGCGGCAGCCGCTTGGGTGGCAGTGCGGTGACCGGATTGTCGGTCAGCGACTGGAACTGGTCGCGCAACATCGACGTGATCCACCGCGCTTGATACGCGGTGTCATTCGGCGGGTGGATCGTCGCGGTCACCAGTGTCGGCTGCAGGTCATCGTCGGTGAGGCTGCTGCGGGTGAGGGCGTCGACACGGATCGGCACCGACTGCGGGGGCGGCGTCACGTACTCGAACGCCCCGAGCTCGGAGATGCGCGATGCCCGTGGCGTGATCACGAATCCCGCGACGATGAGCGGAATCGAGATGAGCAGCGCCACCCACCAGGCGTTGTAGGCACCCAGTCCGATCCCGAGCGCGATGAGGACACCCGCCGCGCCGGCCTGAGCGACACGCGCCGTCCGCTTCATCGAGTGCTCCCTGGTTCGGCCGGTTTCTGCGTGATCTTAATGACGACGGGCGAGTCGTCGAGCGTCCTGTTCACGTGGTCGCGACGAATCCAGCGATGACGGCGCCCAGCTCCTCGCCCCGTTGCTCCTGGACGAAATGGCCCGCCCCGGTGATCGTCACGTGGTCCAGTCCGTGCGCGCCAGGCACCCGCTGCTGGAACACGCGGTCCCATCCGCGCGTCGCGGGGTCGCCGTCGGAGTACGCGGTGAGAAACGGCTTGTGCCACTGCTCCAACACCGCCATGGTGGCCCGCCCGATCGCGGCACCGGGATCGTTGCGGGTCAACGGGATCAGGGCGATGAGTTGCCGCAGTCCCGATGTGTACGACCGGTCCGGGAACGGGGCGTCGTAGGCGGCAAGAACGTCCGCGGGCAACGGGCCTGCCACCGCTTCGAGGAAGAAGCTGGGCACGATGTCCGGCGAGCGTTGGTAGAACAGCACGTAGTCGAGCAGGCTCTCCTGCAACGTCATTCGATCGTCACCGACCCCGTGGTGGGCCCAGGTCAGCTCGCCTTCGAGCGCGGGGTCGCAGGTGTGGAGAATGGTGTTGGTGGCCACGACGCGGGCAAACCGATCGGGTTCCCTGGCCAGCGCGCTCAGGCCGAGCGGTCCACCCCAGTCCTGAGCGACGAGCGTGACGTCACGCAGGTCCAGTTTCGTGACGAGCCCGTACAGCCAGTCGACGTGACGCTTGAACGTGTAGTCGGTGGGCTCGGTGAGCTTGTCGGAGCGGCCGTAGCCGATGTTGTCGGGTGCGATGACCCGCAGGCCGGCGTCGGCGAGGACACGGATCACGTGCCGATACAGGTAGGACCACGTCGGCTGGCCGTGGGCAAGTAGGACGACCTGCCCGTCGGCTGGCCCGGCATCCACGTAATGCATTCGGAGAGAATCGATTCCCCTGGTCCCAACCTGCACGTAGTTCGGCGGGAACGGGTAGTCGGGCAGACTCTCGAACCGCGCGTCCGGAGTTCTCAGGACACCCATCAGCCCGCCGCCGTCACGCGAACTGCGGATAGACGCCTGCCACTCCCTTGGCGAGGCCGGCCTGGACACCGCGGCTCGTGTCGTCGGCCAGCACCTCGTAGGCACCTGCCGCGATGCCGTCGATCGCCTGGGCGGCGACGTCGGCGGGATTGGACTTGGGTGCGTCGAGGCCGGCCGCCATGTCGGTGTCCATCAGACCCACGTGCAGCGCAGTCACCACGATCCCGCGGTCGGCCAGCTCGGCGCGGACCGCATTGGTCATCGACCAGGCCGCGGACTTCGACGCGCAGTACCCGCTGAGGTCCGGCAGGCTCAGCCACGACAGCACCGAGAGCACGTTGAGGATCCCGCCACCGCCGTTACCGGCGATGACCGGGGCGAACGCCCGCACCATGGACAGCGTGCCGAAGTAGTTCGTGAGCATCTCCCGATGCGCGCCGTCGAGCTCACCGGTGAGCAGATTGACGTCCGCCGCGATGCCCGCATTGTTGATCAACAGCGTGACGTCCCCCGCCGCCTCTGCCGCAGCAGTGACCGATGCCTGATCGGTGATGTCCACCGCCAGCGCGACCGCGCCATCGACGTCGACGGAGTCGGGGTTGCGGGCTCCGGCGTAGACCTTCGCGCCACGCTTGAGGAGTTCGGTGGTGAAGTGACGACCGAGTCCGCGGTTCGCACCGGTCACCAGGGCAGTGCAACTAGAGATGTCCATTCGAGCATCCTGCACCTCCTCCGGGCCGCTCGCCGCCCGTAGCGCCGAGGCCCGTCCGGATCCGTGCGGAAACTGGCGGACGGTGCGGCTACCGTTCCTTATGAGTGAGCAGGGGTGAGTTCTGCTCGGTTGCGGCCCGAACGGTGTTGGCCGCTGGTGGCGGGTGTTCTCCGGTGGACCGTCACCCATCGTGTGGGTGGCGGTGGGCCGGAACTGCCGTGCCTGCCATCGTGGTTCGGTGGACGCTCGGGCCTGGCCGGTGGCGTGCCCGCAACGGTCCTCTGTCCGTTGCGGGGTCCTGCCGGTCGTCGCCTGATCGCCTGTCCGAGGCCACGTCTGCCGATTCCGGTCGCCGCGCCGTGGTGGCGGGTGACCGGTTCGGAAGTCTGTTGTTGTAAGGGTTTGACCCAGTGCTGGGCACCCCATGTGCTGGTGTAGGCCGGGTCGACCGCGATGATCGCGATGCCGCGGCGGGCGGCCATCGCAGTCAGACGGTTACGGAAGCGCGCGGTGGGGATGTCGGTGACGGTGCGCCGGAATTTCTTCCCCCGCTTGCCGCGGCCCATGGTGTCGCGGCCGGTGGCGCGGGCATCGGCGAAGTCGAGGTTCTCGATGACCACCGCGGTGCATCGGGCGTGGGCGGCGGTATCGAGCAGGGTGGTGATCGCGGCACGGACCCGCCCATCGCGGCGGGTAGCGGGCAGACCGGCGGTGTCGACGGGGATCGTGATGGGTTGCCCGACCGGGTTACCCGATTCGTCGAGTACCCAGGCGGCGAGGTGATCGGCGTTGAGATCGACACCGAGCACCGGGCCGGTGCGCAACTCCTCGATCGACGGTGCAACCAGCACCGTGTCCTGTTTCCAGGACGCGTCCAGATACCAGCGGTCCTTGGCCGGGTCATGGGCGATGTCGTAGCGCACCGCTCGTCGGCCGGCGACCCGCGTAGCCCATTCGGTGCCCCGATGGCTGAACGCGATCGGTGCGCCGATGCTCAGGTGTGTGCCGTACTGGCCGGTCAGGGCGGCCGGGACTTTGATGCGCAACCGGCCCACCTCATCGACCCGGATCGTTTCGTTGCCACCGGCCTTGCCCGATTCGCCGTCGGCGGTCAGAAACATCCGTGCCCCGTCCCAGCGTGCCCGCCACTGCGTCTCGGTCATGCCGGCTTCGTCGAGGTGGTTGCGGTTGCGCCACAGACGTTTTCCACCCACTGTGATCGAGGGCCGACCACCAGCCAAGGCGTCCTCGGCCGCGCCCAGCCGGGACCGCAGCACCGCCAGACGGCGGGTCTTGGCGAACCGCTCATTGGCCGAACGGTAACCACGCCGTCCCCGGCCCGGGGTTGCAGAACCAGGATCGTGTTCTCCGGGGCGCAGCGCGCACCGCTGCGCCAACACCTCGACGGCTTGGCGCAGATCGCTGACGTGGGCAGCCAACCCCCGGATACCCAACTGATACTGGTCTTCCACCGCCCGGGTGATCGCCCCCGCCCACCGCGACGACGACAAGGCGGTCACCGCCTGCTTACGCTGCGCGCGCCACGCGGCGTGCGCAGCGTGATCCAAACGACCCATTTCCACCCGGCCAGCCAACTCCGCCCGGTACACCGATCCCAGAAACGATCCGACCGCCGCCACCGCGGCGGCCTCCGTCTCGGTCAGGTGAAGCCGCGTCCGGACCCGCACCCCCGCTGGCCCGGTCGCCACCACCGGATCACCGATCCGGCGCAGCACCCGACGTTCACCCATGCACCACATCGTGACCCCCGGCACCGACAAACACCGACGGGCCGACACCACGCTGCGCGCAACCGACCGCCTTGATCGCCCGATTGCGTGCCGAGCGACACCCATACAACTGGTCTGCCTCCGTTCATCGGAGGACCCGACTTCGGCTCCCACCCGCACCACCGGAGCATTTGCCTGGGCGGCCCACTCGCTCCGTCGGGCCACCTGCCGCTCCACATCCGCACGTTGATCACGAGAAGAGACCCGCGCATACAAGCCCACACCGCCAACCGGTGCGTCACCACTGCCCGGATTCATCAGCACCGTGCGCTGATTCACCCGCACCGCCGGCACCGGCAACGTGCCCTCCCGAAACACCGACGCGCCGCCCGCGAAAGGACACCCTCCGACCGCGTCCACCCCGTCAGATTCACACCACAAACACACTCACCAGAACGCAGTAACGATCACTAGCACTCGGTATCCGACCAACAGCTACAACCCCGCGTTCTTGAACGTGCGACGGTAGGCCCCCGCGGTGGTGCCGACCGCCTTCTCGAAGTTGCGGCGCAGGGTCTCCGTCGAGCCGAAACCGACCATCGTCGCCACCTCGGAGATCGCGAAATCGCTGGTTTCGAGCAGAACCTTGGCCCGACTGACGCGCTCCTTGGCGATCCAGTCGAACACGCTCATCCCCGTGGCGGCGCGGAACTTACGCACCAGGCTGCGTTCGCTCATGTGCTCGTGCCTGGCCAGTTCGGCGAGCGTCAGGGGTTCGTGGACGTTGTCGCGGAGCCATCCCAGCAGCGACTCGATCGACGACGCGTCGTCGGCCCTCATCGAGTCCTTGATGAACTGGGACTGGCCGCCGGGCCGGTGTGGTGCGCTGACGAGGATCCTGCTGATGTCGTTGGCGACGGCCTGGCCGCGGTCCAGCGCCACGAGGTGGAGCGCCAGGTCGGTCACCGCGAAGATGCCGCCAGAGGTGTGCACCGGCGGGTCGTCGACGTAGAGCCTGTCGACGTGCAGTCGCACCCGAGGGAACGACGTGCGGAACTCGGGTGCGAGCATCCAGTGGGTGGTCGCCGTCCGGCCGTCGAGGATCCCGGCCTGCGCCAACACGAACGCACCGCCGCAGAAGGACACCATCCTGGCACCGGAACCTCTTGCGGCACTGAGGCTCCCGAGTAGCGCTTCGCTGCGCGGCAACAGCGGCTCCGAGAGGCCCGGCACGATCACGGTGTCGACGTCGCGCAGGGTGTCCAATGGCGCCAGCTCCCCCACGTCGACTCCCCCTGGCAGCACGTAACGACGCTCCTCACCGCAGAGCACGACCTCGTACGGCGAGTCCTCGACCACCCCCATGATGTCGGCGATGGGCCGCACCGGCGGTCCGAAGACCGCCTGTGCGACCAGGATCTCGAGGGGGACGCTGTCGGGCACCACGACGACGCCGATCACGTGCTTGGCCCGTCCCCGCGACGTGGGCGGACCCTTGACGGTTGGCACGGGCTGTTCCTTCCTGCGGCACGAGAACACGAGAACACGAGAAGGCGAGATCCGTGCGGATTCTGGCCGGTGATGTGTCTGATCACGATATCGCGCCAGGCAGAGTGACGTCATGCCGATCGTCGGCGCACGTTTCGTGACAGGAGCAACGACCATGCCGCCCTTGGGATTTCTCGTTGAGTTGGAAGCGTTGCCCGGCAAGGCGGCGGCCGTTGCGGACTTCCTGGCCGAAGCCAAGAAGCTCGTCGACGACGAGCCAGGAACGTTGGCGTGGTTCGCCTTCCAGCGCGGCCCGACGTCCTTCGGCATCTTCGACGTGTTCGGTAGCGCCGCCGACCGCGAAGCTCACCTGCACGGCGAGGTCCGCAAGGCTCTCGAGGCCCGCGGGCACGAACTCTTCAGCGCCCAACCGGTTATCAGTCCCGTGGACGTGTTGGCAACGAAACTGCCTGATTCGCTTCAGCTTCCGACTTAGCGAAGCGGCAAGCGTCGGTTTGACACCTCACCACTCATACTTCGAAGGCGTTCGGTGACTGGGATTTCCGCTAGGACCACCCGTGGCGGGGAGCACGGGTCCCGCAT
This sequence comes from Mycobacterium sp., assembly GCF_050701675.1. Taxonomy (GTDB): domain Bacteria; phylum Actinomycetota; class Actinomycetes; order Mycobacteriales; family Mycobacteriaceae; genus Mycobacterium. Next base: position 14,048 of record NZ_JBOGDD010001038.1, read on the forward strand.
CGAGCGAGGATCCGGCCGAGTACCGCGGTGAAATAGTGTGGGTTGCAAGATTATTAGTGCGACGAAGTATCCCATTCGTGAATATTTGCGTCGTGAAACGAAATCCGACGCCATCGTGTGTCCAACGTCTCGCACGCGCCGCCCGCGGGCAGAGGGCGCGCCCGACATAGCCGCAGGTCAGGCGGCGATCGTCGGGCCAAGGTGACGGCTAGGCGTCAATCGGCGTGCTTTTGGTGCGTCCGAACACTGAGAACGCCCTTAATTCTGTACAGTCAGTGCGTCCGACGTACTCGGCGCCCCGTCCTCCCCCGTGGAGTCGTGGCTCTAGGGGAATTACTCGTAAGGGGGTCAGTTTCCCCAGCTGTCGTTGCTCGCAACGGCCGATGTACCCACGCTGCTCGTGCGGCAACGGCGCCCAGCCCCCGCGCCACCTCCTCCAAGGTGCTCGTCATTGGGGACGAACGCTCGACGATCGATCTGTGTATCGCCGCCACCGCGCCTGAGCCCGAAGGATTTTCGTGAGTAGATTCACCGAGACGATGTTCGCCAACGCGAACACCAGTCCCAACGGCATGACGACCGGAGATCCCGACGCATCGGTCAGGCACACCTGGTTCGAGGTCCACGAACGATCACGATGCATCGCGGGTGGCTTGGCCGCCGCGGGCATCGGACACGGCGACGCCGTAGCGGTGCTGGCCGGCGCTCCCGTTGAGATCGCCCCCACCGCGCAAGGAATCTGGATGCGCGGCGCCAGTCTGACGATGCTGCATCAGCCAACGCCGCGCACCGACCTGATGCGCTGGGCCCAGGAGACCACCGAGATCATCGGCATGATCGAGGCGAAGGCGGTCGTCGTCTCCGACCCGTTCATGCCAGCCGCGCCAGTCTTGGCCGAGCGCGGGATCCAGGTGCTCACGGTCGAGCAACTGTTGGATCACGATCCGATCGCCCCGCTGGACACCCACGATGATGATCTGGCGCTGATGCAGCTAACTTCCGGATCGACCGGAATGCCCAAGGCGGTGTGCATCACGCACGCCAACATCGTCGCCAACGCCGAGGCAATGTTCGTCGGCGCGAACTTCACCCCGGACACCGACGTGATCGTGAGTTGGCTGCCCTGCTTCCACGACATGGGCATGACGGGCTTCCTGACCGTGCCGATGTACTTCGGGGCAGAACTCGTCAAGGTCACGCCGATGGACTTCCTGCACGACATCCTGCTGTGGGCCAAGTTGATCGACAAGTACAAGGGCACGATGACGGCCGCGCCGAACTTCGCCTACACCCTGTTGGCCAAGCGACTGCGCAGGCAGGCCACCGCTGGCCAGTTCGACCTCTCCTCGCTGCGCTGGGCGTTGTCGGGGGCCGAACAGGTCGACCCGGCGGACGTTGAGGATCTCTGCGAGGCAGGGGCGCCGTTCGGGCTGAAGCGGGAGGCGATCGTGCCTGCGTACGGCATGGCCGAGACGACGGTGGCGGTGTCGTTCACCAAGTGCGGCGCAGGCATGGTCGTCGACGAAGTCGATGCCGACCTGCTTTCGGTACTGCACCGTGCCGTCCCCGCCACCAAGGGCAACATCCGTCGCCTCGTCTCCCTGGGCCAGCCGATCGACGGGCTGGAGGCACGCATCGTCGACGAGGACAGTTGCGTGCTGCCAGCCCGTGCCGTCGGCGTCATCCAGGTTCGTGGCAGACCGGTCACGAAGGGCTACATCACGATGGCCGGCTTCATCGCCGCCCAGGACGACATGGGCTGGTACGACACCGGCGACATGGGATACCTCACCGAGACCGACGACATCGTCGTGTGCGGCAGGGTCAAGGACGTCATCATCATGGCCGGGAAGAACATCTACCCGACCGACATAGAGCGCGCCGCCACCCGCGTGCCGGGTGTCCGCCCCGGGTGCTCCGTCGCGGTCCGGCTCGACGCCGGTATGTCACGCGAAACATTCGCCGTCGCAGTCGAATCCAATGATCACGCCGACGCCGAGCAGGTGCGGCGGATCGAGCGTCAGGTGGCCCACGAGGTCTTCGCCAGCGTCGCAGTCCGGCCCCGCAACGTCGTGGTGCTCCAGCCGGGCGTGATCCCGAAGACGCCGTCGGGGAAGTTGCGGCGCGCGCACGCGCTGTCGCTCGTCAACTGACCGCAGGCGACCTACGGGGCACCCGTCACGACGTCGAACTCCGTCGGCCGCGGGGTCGGCTGAGGTCCTTGGGCACAGGCGTCGGGACGGGCCGCTGCGCGCCGTCGGCCCTGGCCGCGTCGACGATCTCGGCGGCCGTCCGGAAGAGTGGCGTGGCCTGATGGGCGGCGCTCAGAGGCAGCCCCGCGGCGATCCGCAACAACAGGCCAGCGAGAGTGCCTGGCGTCAGACTCGGAATGACCAGCAGGTTGGCACTGGCATCACGGCCGGTGATCGCCATCAGATGCTGATGCTTGTTCTGCCAGTGGCGCGAATTCAGATCCGGCAGGTTCTCCGACAACGACCAGTTCACCGAGATGTCGACGACCTCGCCGAGCCGCCCGTGCAGAACGGCGACCAGTTCGGGTAGTTCCCTGGCCAGTCGGTTGCTGTGCGGCCACCAGGCGCCGTCGACCCGACGACCGAGCTCACCGCAGAGGGTGAGGCGGACCGGGCTCGCCGTTCGTCGCGACGCCGCGCTGGTCACGCCGTGGCCGTTGTGACCACGGATGTCGAGGTCGACGCGGAGTGATTGCGGGCCATCAAGCGAATCCTTCGCGATTGAAAAGCCGTCGCGCGAAGCGAAACGGCAGTCGGATCGGGTCCACGTTGACGTCACTCGCGCGAGGTTTCCCGCCCGACCCATCGTTGACCACGAAGCGGCTCACCCAAGAGCCTACGCACGAAGTGCCGTCCGCGGCGGCGAGTCACCACCTCGCCCCGTCGTCGCGGGCATACATGCGGTCACTACCCTTGACCCGTGTCCGATCTGGTACTGGTGCATGTCGAAGACCGCATCGCGCTCATCACCATCAACGATCCCGATCGCCGCAACGCGGTGACCGCCGAGATCTCCACCGCACTGCGCGCCGCCGTGGAGGCGGCCGAGGACAATGCCGACGTCCACGCCGTGATCGTGACCGGCGCGGGCAAGGCATTCTGCGCAGGCGCCGACCTCACGGCACTGGGTGCGGCGACCGAGGACGGCCTTCGGGTGATCTACGACGGTTTCCTCGCCGTGGCGGATTGCTCCCTTCCGACCATCGCCGCCGTGAACGGTCCCGCTGTCGGTGCCGGGCTGAACCTGGCGCTCGCCACGGACGTTCGCATCGCCGGACCCGCCGCCCTGTTCGATCCCCGCTTCCAGAAGCTCGGTATCCATCCCGGCGGTGGTGCGACGTGGATGCTGCAGCGCGCGGTCGGCCCCCAGGTGGCACGGGCCTCGCTGTTGTTCGGCATGCGTTTCGACGCCACCGCCGCGGTCGAGCACGGCCTGGCACTGCACGTCGCCGACGATCCGGTGGCGGCCGCCCGCGAGCTGGCGGCCGGTCCCGCGTCGGCCCCCCGCAGTGTCGTTCTCGCCACCAAGGCGTCCATGAGGGCGACCGCCAACCCCGGCACCGTCGACGTCGACCAACACCGCATCGCGGTCGACGTCGAGATCGGCCCCCAGGCGGTATCCATCGAGTCGCCGGAGTTCGCCGAGCGGTTGGCCGCCGCGCGGCGCAGGTGACTGAGGATTCCTCAGAGGTCGAGCAGCGCCAGCTCCGGAGCCTCGATCAAGTCGCGTAGCTCGCCAAGGAAACCAGCAACCCGAGCACCGTCGGCTACTCGGTGATCGAAGGCGCACGTCAGGGCCATCGTCGGACGCGCGACGACGTCGCCGTCAACGACGACGGGCCGCGGCTTCAGCGATCCCATGCCCAGGATCGCCGCCTCCGGATGGTTGATCACGGGCACGCCATCGTCGAGACCCAGCGCACCGAAGTTGGACACCGTGAACGTCGAGCCCTGCAGTTCCGAGGGTGTGAGCGCGCCGCTGCGCGCGTCGGCGATCAACCGGCCGACCTCGTCGGCAAGCGCGCGCGTCGTCTTGGCGTGGGCGTCCCTCACCACGGGCACGAGCAGGCCGCGCGGAGCGGCGACGCCGAATCCGAGGTGAACCGCCGAGTGCACGTGGATGCGGGGGCCGTCGACCGTGTCCAACCACGTCGCATTGAGCGTGCCGTGGTGTCGCAGGGCGATCGTCAGGAGACGCAGCACGAGCACGAACGGCGTTATCGTCTCCACGCCGCCGGCGCGGAGCCGGTCGCGCAGCTCGACGAGTCGGGTGCAGTCGACCTGGACGGACGCATGCGCGTCCGGAATCTCGCGCCTGGACAACGCCATTCGACGCGCCATGTCCAGCTGGACGCCCGTGACCGACACGTCGTCTCCAGTCCCCGAAGCCTCCGGTGCGGCCGGGCCTGCCGCCGCGAGCACGTCGGCTCTGGTGACGATGCCATCGGGCCCCGAACCCGGCGCCACCTCCGTGATGTCGACGTCGAGTTCGGCGGCCAGCTTGCGCACGGGCGGTTTGGCACGGGCCCGCCGCCGCGAACTGTCCATGGTTTCGTCGGCGCCGTATCCCACCAGCACCGGCCGACGAGCGGGCGGGCCCGACGTCGCGATCCGCACCAATACCGTTCCCACGCGCAGGTTCTCACCATTACGCCCGCCAAGCTCGGTGATCCGGCCTGCGTACGGACTTGGCAACTCGACCTGGGCCTTGTTGGTCTCCACCGTGCACAGCAGCTGATTGAGGACGATCTCGTCACCGACGGAGACGTACCACTCGGTGATGGTGGCGTCCTCCAGTCCTTCGCCAAGATCGGGCAGCAGGAAGTCCTCAACGGTTGCCTCGGTCATGGCTGGCTCATGGCCTTCTCGACGCAGTCAAGCAGTCGGTCGACCCCCGGTAGCCAGAGCTTCTCGAGCCGGGCGGGCGGGTAGGGAGTGTCAAACCCCGTGGCGCGCAACACCGGTGCCTCGAGGTCGTAGAAACACTCCTCGGAGATCCGCGCAGCGAGCTCGGCGCCGAAGCCCAACGTCCTGGGCCCCTCGTGCATCACGACGGCGCGCCCCGTCTTGCATACCGAGGCCGCGATGGTGTCGAAGTCCAACGGGTTCAGCGAGCGCAGATCGATGACCTCCAGCGCAGCGGGACACGCCTCGGCGGCGTTCAGCGCGGTCGCCACCAGCGGGCCGTAGGTGATGACGGTGACGTCATCGCCCGTCCTGCGCACCGCCGCGCGCCCGATGGGATCGGCTGGGTTGGTGGTGTCGACGAACTCCCTGGTCCAGTAACGCCGCTTGGGTTCGAGGAAGACGACGGGGTCACGTTCGGCGATCGAGTACCGCAGGAGCCAGTACGCGTCGGATGGGGTCGAGGGCACCACGACCTTGAGGCCCGCGGTGTGCAACCAGTACGACTCGGTCGACTCCGAGTGGTGTTCGACGGCACCGATGCCACCGAACGATGGAATGCGCACGGTCACTGGCATGTCGACGTCGCCACGGGTCCGCATCCGATACTTGGCCAGATGGCTGACGATCTGGTCGAACGCCGGGGCGGCGAATCCGTCGAACTGAATCTCGGGCACGGGTACGAAGCCGCGGATGGCCATGCCGATCGCGATGCCGATGATCGCCGACTCGGCCAGCGGGGTGTCGAAGCACCTGGCGTCGCCGAACGTGTCGGACAATCCCTCGGTCACCCGGAACACGCCCCCGAGCTGGGCCACGTCCTCGCCGAAGACGAGCACCCGGTCGTCGGCGGCCATCGCGTCGTGCAGGGCGCGGTTGATCGCCTGGGCCATGGTCGAAGTCGCGGGGACCGGCGGGGCTGAGCGCGACGGTTCCTGCGCGTCGTCGTCGAAGCCGAACGGTCGCTCTATCAGTTGCGTCATCTCAGGCCTCCCTCGCCAATTCGCCGATCAGCTGGTCGCGTTGGTGCGCCAAATCGGGCGGCATGCGGTGATAGACCGTGTCGAAGACTTCTCTGACGTCGACGTCGGGTTCGTTGATGACGTCATCGCGCAACTCGGCTCGCAGTCGTTGCGCACGATGGGCGACGCGTTCCTCGAGCCGGTCGGACCACACTCCGAGCCGCACCAGGTGGGCGCGGTAGCGCGAGATGGGATCCCTCGCCCGCCATGCCTCGACCTCGTCCTCGGACCGGTAGCGCGTCGGATCGTCCGACGTCGTGTGCGGCCCCATGCGGTACGTCACCGCCTCGATGAACGTGGGCCCTCCTCCATCTCGGGCCCGCGCCGCCGCCTCGGCCATCACCGCGTAGCAGGCCAATACGTCGTTGCCGTCGACCCGAATGCCTGGCATGCCGTAGCCGATGGCGCGGTGGGCGAGCGTCGGACCGGCCTGCTGCCGTTGCACCGGCACCGAGATGGCCCACTGGTTGTTCTGCACGAAGAACACGCAGGGTGCGGCGAACACCGCGGCCAGATTCAGCGCCTCGTGCGCGTCTCCCTCCGACGTCGCGCCGTCGCCCATGAATGCCACGGTGACCGAATCCTCGCCGAGTCGCTGAGTGGCCATCGCCGCACCGACTGCGTGCAGGCCGTGGGTGCCGATGGGGATCGCGATCGGGGCGCAGCACTTCTTGGTGAACTCCAGCCCACCATGCCACCGGCCCCGCCACACGGCGCCGAGCTGAGCGGGCGCGATACCGCGTACCAGGAGCGATCCGAGCTCGCGGTACTGCGGGAACAACCAGTCGGTCTTGCGCAGACAAGCCGTAGCGCCAACCTGCGCCGCCTCCTGACCTCGGCACGACGCGAAGAGCGCGAGTTCGCCCTGCCGCTGCAGATTGACGAACTCGGTGTCGAGCTCGCGGGTCACGACCATCGACTCATAGAGCCAGGCCAAGGTCTCGGGCGGGAGGTCTCTTCGGTATCGGGCTCCTGGGCCTTCGCTGGTCGGCGTCCCGTCCGGGGCGACCAGCTGAATCGGCTCCATGTCGACGCTCTCGGGCGTCGGGGATGCCTGAACGTACCCGGCCATACCGCCTCCTAGGGTCACTGGCGGCGGGTCGCGCCGTCAGGCGACTGAGGTGCTCAGCACGGTGGCGGTCAGAGCAGGCCTCCGATGGGAGGCTTGTCCGTCAGCTGCCGGGGTGTGGCGCCAACGTGACGATGCGCTCTGCTCGCCGTAGTACTGGGGCATCCACCATTATGCCCTCGAACTGGAAGACGCCGCGCTGATCGCGGGCCGTGTCGAGGACCCGCCGCGCCCAGTCGACCTGCGCGTCGGTCGGTTCGTAGCCTGCCCTGATCACGGCGACCTGGGTCGGATGGATGGCGACCTTGGCGTCGAACCCCACGGCCACCGCGTCGTCGATCTCGGCACGCAGGCCGTCGAGGTCCTTGATGTCCAGGTACACCGAGTCCAACGCCAGCCGGCCATGGGCCTTGGCGGCAAGGAGGCTCTGCGAACGAACGTGCTTGGCGACGTCGCGGTAGCTGCCGTCGGCATGCCGGTTCGACGTGCCGCCCAGGACGGCGAAGAGGTCTTCGGCACCCCACATCACGGCCATCGCGTTGTCGACGCGCGCCAGATCGGAGACCGACAGCGCAGCCAGCGGCGTTTCGATCAGCACCACGACGTCCAGCGGCGCAAGGGAGCGCACCTGATCCGGTGTCTCGGTCTTGGCGAGCATCACCGTGGTGTAGTCGGTGCGAGCCAGGACTGCGACGTCGAGGGCGTGGTCGGGCGTGCCGACGGGATTGACCCGGACCACCGTCCGGCCCGGATCGAGCCGCGTGTCCAACAGCGCAGCCCGGGCGGACTCCCTGTCCCTGGCGGCCACGCCGTCCTCGAGGTCCAGGATCACCACGTCGGAGGCAGCAGCGGCCTTACCGAACCGCTCGGGGCGATCTGCCGGGCAGAACAACCACCCTGGCCCGTTCTGGGTCAACGCCATCAGGACTCCTCTACGGGACGCTTGCGCACCATCGTCTTTCGCGACGCCGTCGCCACGACGTCGCCGTGCTGGTTGCGACCGGTGTGCGCGAACGTCACGATGCCCTCCCCCGGCCTGCTCTTCGACTCGCGCTTGTCGGTCACCTCGGTCTCGGCGTAGAGAGTATCGCCGTGAAACAGCGGCTTGGGGAACGCGACGTCGCTGAAGCCGAGATTGCCCACGATGGTGCCCTGGGTCAACTGCGCCACCGATAGTCCGACCAAGGTGGACAGCGTGAACATCGAGTTCACCAACCGTTGATTGAATGGTGGCAGCGCATCCGAGAACGCCGCGTCCAGGTGCAGGGCTTGGGTGTTCATCGTCAACGTGGTGAAGAAGACGTTGTCGGCCTCGGTGATGGTGCGGCCGGGCCGGTGCTGATAGAGCACTCCCGGTTCGAACTCCTCGAACCACAGGCCACGCTGGGTGACGATCTTCTTGTCGCTCACAGGCCTGCCTCGCGTGCGATCAGCATCAACTGCACTTCCGTTGTGCCCTCGCCGATCTCGAGGATCTTGCTGTCCCGGTAGTGCCGTGCGACCGGGTACTCGTTCATGAAGCCGTAGCCGCCGAAGACCTGGGTGGCGTCGCGGGCGTTGTCCATCGCCGCCTCGCTGGCGACGAGCTTTGCGATCGACGCCTCGTTCTTGAAGGGCCTGCCCGCCAACATCAGTGCCGCCGCGTCGTAGTAGGCGGTGCGGGCGACGTGCGCGCGGGCCTCCATCCTGGCGATCTTGAACGCAATCGCCTGATAGGTCCCGATGGCCGCGCCGAACGCCTCGCGCTCCTTGGCGTACTTGACGCACTCGTCGACGCACCCCTGCGCGACGCCGACCGAGAGCGCCGCGATGGCGATGCGGCCCTCGTCGAGGATCCGCAGGAAGTTGGCATAACCCCGCCCTTGCTCGCCGAGGAGGTTCTCCTGCGGTACCCGCACGTCGTCGAAGCTCAGCGGGTGCGTGTCCGAGGCGTTCCAACCGACCTTGTCGTAGGCCGGTTCGGCGGTGAACCCCTGCGTCGGGACGGGCACCAGGATCGACGAGATCTGCTTCTTGCCGTCGGCCTCACCGGTCACCGCCGTCACCGTGACCAGCTTGGTGATGTCAGTGCCGGAGTTGGTGATGAACTGCTTGGAGCCATTGATAACCCACGTTGATCCATCCGATCGGGCGGTGGTCCTGGTGGCTCCCGCGTCGGTGCCACCGCCCGCCTCCGTCAGGCCGAACGCACCAAGGGCCTTGCCACTCGCCAGCAGCGGGAGCCACTCCTGCTTCTGCGCGTCGTTGCCGAAGCGGTACACCGGCATCGCGCCCAGTGACACGCCTGCCTCCAGTGTGATGGCCACGCTCTGGTCGACCTTGCCCAGTTCCTCCAGCGCCAGACACAGCGCGAAGTAGTCGCCACCCATGCCGCCGTACTCCTCGGGGAACGGCAGACCGAACAGCCCCATGTCGGCCATACCCGACACGACCTCGTAGGGGAACGAGTGCTCTGCATCGTGTTTCGCGGACACGGGCGCGACGACGCTGCGGGCGAAGTCGCGGACCGTCTTGGCCAACTGCTCGTAGTGATCCGGCAGCGTGCCGGTGGACAGAAAGTCGCTCATGGCTGGGTCTCCTCTTTCGATGCGATGATCCGGGCCAGCGGCTGGCCCACCTTGACCTGGTCGCCGATGGCGACGAGTAGTTCGACGACGCCGTCGACGGGCGCGGAGAGGGCGTGTTCCATCTTCATCGCCTCGACGGTGACGATCACGGTGCCTGCCGTCGCCGTCCCGCCGTCTTCGATGCCGACGGCGACCACCGAACCCGGCATCGGACTGACGAGTTCGGCGTCACCGGTGTGCTCGTCGTCGGGCCGGACGGGCGCTTCTGGAGTCTCGTCGACGGCCAACGTGCGGCCCGCGCCGGACAGCCAGATGCGCCCGTCCGCGGCGGCCACGACGTACTCGGTGCGCAAGCCGTCGTAGGTCACGGTCAAGCTGCGGCCGTGGAGGCTCGCGACCAGGGAACGCGGCTCGCCTTCCTCGATGCGTGCCACCGCGGACTGCGGTGCGCCGACGAGGTGGACGTGGTCGGTGCGCTCACCCGCACGCAGCCGAAGACTCGTCGGGGCGTGTTCTCCTACCCGCCAACCAGATGGATTGTCCCACAGGCTATCTGAACTTTCGCGCCATCCGATGAGCCAGCGGTAGGCGGCGGCGGCGACCAGTTCGGCGTCGCCCGCCTGGAGAGCCGGATAGTCCGGGGTCCGACGGTCCAGCAGCCCGGTGTCGAGTCGGCCCGCGGCCACGTCCGGGTCGGAGAGCAGGAACCGCAGGAAGTCCACGTTCGTCGTCACGCCGAGGACCGCGGTGTCGGCCAGGGCCCGGTCGAGGGCACGCAGGGCCGACGGCCGATCGTCGGCGTGGGTGATGACCTTGGCGAGCATCGGGTCGTAATCGCTGCCGACGACAGTCCCCGGCCGAATGCCCGAATCCACTCGTGCCAGCGGGGACTCGACCACGTCGAGCACGTCACCGCCCGTCGGCAGGAATCCGTGCGCGGGGTCCTCGGCGTAGATCCTGGCTTCGATGGCGTGGCCGCGCATGACGACGTCGTCCTGCGCGAGCGGCAGCTTCTCCCCCGCGGCGATGCGGATCTGGAGTTCGACCAGGTCGACGCCGGTCACCATCTCCGTGACCGGGTGTTCCACCTGCAGGCGGGTGTTCATCTCCATGAAGAAGAACGTGCCGTCCTGATCCGCGATGAACTCGACCGTGCCGGCGCCCTGGTAGCCGATCGCCTTGGCGGCCGCGACCGCCGCCTCGCCCATCTGCTTGCGCCGCACCGGCTCCATGTTCGGCGCCGGAG
>NZ_JBOGDD010001039.1:0-3240 GCF_050701675.1 Mycobacterium sp.
GGACAAGTTCGGATTCCTGTTGGACGCGTTCACCTTCGGCGCGCCGCCGCACGGCGGCATCGCGTTCGGATGGGACCGCATCGTGGCCCTGCTGACGGGCACGGATTCGATCCGCGAGGTGATCGCGTTCCCCAAGTCCGGCGGCGGCGTGGACCCGCTGACCGATGCGCCCGCGCCGATCACCGCGCAGCAGCGCAAGGAATCAGGAATAGACGCCAAGCCGAAGAGGTCTGAAGAGACATGACAGAAATCGACAAGACCAAGCTCGTGTCCGACACCGCGGCGCTCGACGACTTCAACCGCGGCATCGTCGAGGAGTTCCGCGCCAACGGCGGCAAGGTCGGCGGCCCGTTCGAGGGCGGCGACCTGCTGCTGCTGCACACCACGGGCGCCAAGTCGGGCCAGCCTCGGCTGTCACCGCTGGCCTACCTGACCGTGGACGACAAGTTGCTGATCGTCGGGTCCTACGCTGGCGCGCCGAAGAACCCCGCCTGGGTGCACAACCTGCGCTCCAACTACAAGGCGCGCATCGAGGTCGGTTCCGAGTCCTACGACGTCGCGGTTCGCGAACTGCCGGACGACGAAAGGGACGCGACGTACCCGAAGATCACCGAGGTCGCACCGGTGTTCGCCGAATACCAGGCCAACACCACGCGGGCCATCCCGCTGTTCGAGCTCACCCGCGCCTAGTCCGCGACTTCGGCGCGCCGGGTTGCGTTGACCGCGACCCAGCGCGCCGAGTCGTCTGGAGCCGAGAGCCGAATCGCGTTCTCGAAGCTGACTTTCCGACGGGTGATGTCGTCCTTGATGCCCGGACTAGGGCATCGCCTCGGCCCACTTCGTGTGTCCCTCGTAGCCAAGCGTTTTCGCCATGTCGCGGTAGTCATCCCGGAAGTGCGTGTAAGCGGCGGCATCACCCCGAGCCTGGGCCAGCAGCGCCCGCAGCCGCAACAACCAGACGTCGCGCATCGCGAGACCCTCATCGGCTGGCGCGACCGCCAACCGGTCAATCGCGGCCTCGACTTCGGCCACGTCACCGTCGGCCCCGCGATCGAGCAATGTCTCCACCAGAACACCCGTCGCTGGAATGCCCCACAACAGCAGATGTCCCTGGCGGAACAGATGGTCGGCGGCGGCGCGTATCACCGGTATGGCGGCATCGTGATCTCCCTGCCTCCCCATCTCACGTGCCGAGAAGACCTCGACGATCGGCAAATCGCATAGGTTGTGTCCTTGGTTGCGGAACACTTTGCCGACCTCGGCCAGCAGCTGCTGTCCGCGACCACGCTCCACGCTGGTGCCGCGGTGCACCAGCGCAACGCCCAGCGTCGCCCGGGTGAAGCCCACCACGACGTCATCACTGGATCGCTCGGCGATCCGTAGAGCATCCTCGATCTCGCGCAGCGCACGATCACCTGGCCTCAGCACGCCAAACGGTATCCCCAGCAAGTAGACATAGCTGACAGCGCCGGCGTGGGACGCGGGGTCAGTGCGGCGGGCCATGGCCAGGCCGTGCCTCAGGTCTTCTGGCCATCCGAGACGACCCAGGAAATAACGAGCCATACCCCGCGCGGCAAAGGCGAGCGCTAACGGAGACCCGACGAGGAAGTTGCCTCTCGATGGGTCACCGTCGGCCAGGTCGATAACGGTTTGTGACCATCGCAGCACGTCACACCACTCGGCGCTCTCGATCTTGCCGTAGATCGCCGGGAACGACAGCCCCACCGTCAAGGTCGCATCTCCGACCGACTCGGCGAGGGCCCAGGCCTCCGATGCCAGCTCCGACGCCTCGCGCTCCCGGTCCTGATGCGCGTAGCCAACCACCAACCCTGCGGTCGCGATGCCCAGTGACGCCTTGTCCCCGGTGGCGCTGCACAACTCCCGCAATTCATCAAAGCGGTCACCGGCAACGTTGGCGTGGACTCGCCAGCCGGTCCCGCACAACATGGTGCGCGGGGCGATGCGCATGGCTGCCCGGCCCGGGTCATCGGCGGGCAGTGCGTCGGCGATGGTTCTGGCACGCTCCCAGCTCAATCGCGCTGCGGCGATGTCGCGGTTGGTCGCCCACGTTGCGGCCCGCATCTGCCAGCCGTAGGCGGCGTGCAGATCACCGGACGCCGCCAGATGTTCGGCGATCAGCGCAGCATTTTCATCAGCCGAGGTTGGGTTGCGGGCCTCAATGGCCGCAGCCAGCCGTCTATGCAACTCGGCACGATCTGACTTGAGTTGTGATTCGTAGGCCACCATGCGGATCAGCGGATGGTGGAACACGTATTCGGGCTGTCGGGTAAACCTGATCTGATCGATCAGCTCGCCCCCCACCAGGTCCTTCAGGACAGGGTCAATCCCCAGCGTTTCCAGTAGGTCCCGGCTGAACTTCGCGCCGATGACCGCTGCAGCGTTCAGGGTGCGTTTCGCCTTGGGGTTCAGCCGGTCGACGCGGGCGGCGAGGGTAGCCTGCACGGTGGCGGGCACGGTGACCTCGGCAGCGTCGACCGTGGAGACGTAGGCGCTGCGGTTGCCGCGCAGCACAGCACGCTCGGCCAAGTCGCGTACCATCTCCTCGGCGAAGAACGGATTGCCGGCGGCCCGCTCGGCGATCACGGAGGCCAACGCGCCGACTGAGGGGTCCGGCCCGAGCAGCTGCGAGACCAGCGCTGCCGTCTCCGGATCACTCAGTGGCGCAAGGGCTATGGCTTCGGCATCGGCCACGCGGCTCAGCACGCCCCGATATTCGGGACGGTAGGTGACGAGCACCAGCGAGGCCGTCTGCGTGATCACCGTGAGGAACTCGGCCAGCATCGACTCGCTGACCTCATCGATCCAATGGGCGTCCTCGATCACGTAGAGCGCCGGGCGTTTTCGGGCCAACGACGCGGCGTTCACGAACACCGTCAACCGCCGCCGCCGCGCATCCGGATCAATCTTGGCCAGAGCGACATCGGGATCGGCGATGCCAAGCAGGTCCTCGAACAGCAACACGTCTTCAGGGTCGGCATCGGGAGCTTGAGCCCGCACCCGCTCACGAGCCGCTACCTCGTCCATCCCGCCCACACCGGTCGTCGCGCGTAGCAGTCGAGCCACCACCGTGAACGGGATGTCGCTGGTATGCGATTCGCAGTAGGCCGCGAACACCTCGACACCCCGCCCCGCGGCGGCCGCAGCGACCTCGCGCACCAGGCGACTCTTGCCGATCCCCGGGGACCCCACCACCGTGACCACCGAGCCATCACCCTCAAC
>NZ_JBOGDD010001040.1:0-7730 GCF_050701675.1 Mycobacterium sp.
GATCGGCTTCAACCAGGCGGCGCTGGCGATCATGCCCGCCTGGGGTGGGGCCGAGCGACTGGCCGCACTGGTCGGCAAGGGCAGGGCTCTGCTCCTCGCCGGAACCGGCTCCATCATGACCGCCGCCGAGGCCCACCGAGTGGGCCTTGTCGACGTCGTCGTGCCACGCGCGGCGTTCGAGGACGAGTGGCGCAGCGTTGCCAGGAAGCTCTCGACACCGTCGGCAGTCGCGATCAAGCGGGTGACGGCGGGGGCGTCGGCCGATGAGGCCGTCGCGGCGTTCGCCCGACTGTGGGCCTCCGACGAGCACTGGGCCGCCGCCGACCGGGTGATGAACCGCGCCAGGTGAGCTGACTACCCGCCGACGGTCCGAATGGGATCGCTACCGTCCCAGTTCCTGGCCTCCTCACGCACGAAGGCACCCATGCCTGCGGTGAGCTCCGTGAGCTCCATGATCTCGTAGACGGTCGCCGGTCCGCCGGCAGGCGGTTCCACATACGCGAAACGGGTGGCAGGCGCCTGCGTCGACTCGCCTGGGTCCGACCACACCACGGGCCAGCCGGCCGCCTCGGCAGCTGCCACGTCCGCGTCGAAGTCGTCTGACCACCAAGCCAACTGGTGGAACCCCTCTCGTCCAGCGGCGAGGAACTCGGTGAAGATCGACGGGGTGTCACCGTGCTGGTGGATCAACTCGACCTGTAGCTCGCCGGAGTTGGCCAGCGCGATCGAGATCGAGACCTCGCACGGCTCGCCCCGGTAGATCACGTGCTGGACGTGCTCGCGGACCACGAACCAGGGGCCTACGCCGAGCGCGAGCCATTCGGCCAGTGCAGCGTCGAGATCTCGCACGACGTAACCGATCTGACGAATGGGACCGGGCAGCGGTGCGGTCACGACGCCGTCTCCGTGAACGGGGTGCTCATGGCGCCTTGCTCCCGAATTCGACGATCAGCCGGGTCAGCCGAAGCGATGCCAACTTCCACGCGTCGCCGCGACGAACCCAGCGTTCGTGGTAGTGCCCGTAGCCCGCCAGCTCGGGACCGCTCTGCCAGATCACCCTGTCCTGCATCGCCCAGATGACATCGGCTCCGTCGCCGTTCAGTTCGATCAGCGGCGTATGCACCTGGTGCGCCGAGCGCGCGTTCGTCAGCGACGACCGGATCATCTCGACGGCGGCCTCGCGGCCGTGCACCACCGGTACACCGGTCCCGTCACTGACGTCGAGGACGACGTCGTCGGTCATCAGGTCTCCGAACCCCGTCCAGTCGCGCGTATCCAGGGTGTAGCAGTACCGCGCCTTGGCCGTGGTGAGCTCGTAGAACGCGTCGTGGGTGGCTGGGTCGGTCATCCGGGCCCCGCTTTCGTCGTCGTCGCTGTTTGTGCGCCATTCTGGCCAACTGAGGGTAATCGCGTTCTAATATCTGGAAATGACCTTTCCGGCACCTCGGACGCTACCCGTACGACTGGTGGCGGGGCTCAGTCCGCTGCTCGTGACGGGGAGTCTGATTCTCGGTACCGGCGTGGCCGCCGCGGACGACGATCCCCTGCCGCCAGGACCACCGCTGCACTCCGTGAAGTACACCGTCTTCTCGGAGACGCCGTTCCGCAACGCCGAGATCTACTACCGCGCCTCCGACCCGCCGAACTTCGGCGACTACAGCCACAATCCGTACGTGTTCAGCCCCAACGTGGAGGCCGACCTCGGACCGAATCAGCAGTGGACCATGGACGCCATGCTCGCCAACCCGGCGGACTGGGCGATGGTCACCGTGAGCAGCCTGGACTCGCCGAAGAGGCCGAACTTCCACTGTGTGCTCGCCGTCGACGGCCAGGTGGTGGCGACGGATCAGGGACCGAAGGGGGCGCTCTGCTCGATCCGCAACTGGTGATGCGAACGCACGGCTCAGGCGGACGCCGTGGTCGCCGTCGGCGCCCGCTCCCCCTCGAAGCGGCGCAGCCACTCCTCGCAGAACGCAAGCATCTCGGCGTGCCCCTTCGACATGCCGAGCGCCCGCTCCAGTACCAGCACCTGGGAGACGCTCGTCGCGAACAGCGCCCACACCACCGGCGGAACGTCGGCCACCTCGTAGCCGTAGCGCCGCAACGCCGCCGTCATCGCCTCGACCTGCTGTTCACGGAAACGTTCGGCGTAGAACGCGATCTCGGTGCGCAGTGCCTTGCGGTGGTTGGCGAGTCCCATGAACTCCATGGTCAGTTGCGTGGCCTGGGGGTCGGTGCCGAACTCCCACAGCGCCCACAGCGGTTGGTCCGACTGAAGCGCTTCGGCAAGGGCTTCGAGGCCCTGCTTCGCTCTGCGCCGGAATACCTCGACGAACATCTCGTCCATGGTTCGGAAGTAGTAGTGCACCAGCTGCGGCTTCAGCCCGGCCCGGTCGGCCACCCGTCGCGACGTCACGGCGGCGTAGCCGTCCTCCAGCATCAACTGCTCGGCGGCGTCGAGCAGTACGCCGCGGTTCTTGGCGTCCGGCCCCCCGATCCTCCGGTCCGATGCCATGCCCACACTTCCTTCTCTCAGACGGTCACGTTCAACAGGGAAATGGTAGACGCGGTCGGGCCCCGTGACCTTGACCGCGACAGTACGCGATGCTAAGCATGTGCTCAGCACTTTCAGCCCACGGATTGCGCCATCGCATCGAACCTGCGTACTCCCCTCGTCTCCCGCCTGACGGCATCGGAAGGAACCCCAAGAGATGACCGCCGACTTCGACACCGTCGACTACTTCACCGATCAGTCCCTGGTACCGGATCCACACCCCTACTTCGATCACCTGCGAAGCAAGTGCCCGGTGGTGCGGGAGCCCAACTACGGCGTGCTGGCGATCACCGGCTACGACGAGGCCAACACCGTGCTGAAGGACACCGACACGTTCTCGTCGTGCATCGCGGTGGCCGGACCGTTTCCGCCGCTGCCGTTCACGCCGGAGGGCGACGACATCACCCAGCAGATCACCGAGCACCGCCAGCTGATGCCGCTCTTCGAGCACATGGTCACCATGGATCCGCCCGATCACACCAACGCCAGGTCGCTCCTCAACCGGCTCCTCACCCCGAGCCGACTGAAGGAGAACGAGGACTTCATGTGGCGGCTTGCCGACGAGTGTCTCGACGACTTCATCGCCGACGGGAAGTGCGAGTTCCTATCCGCGTATGCAAAGCCCTTCTCCCTCTTGGTGATTGCCGACCTCCTCGGGGTGCCTCATGAAGACCACGACGAGTTCCGGGCCGTCCTCGGCGCACCTCGACCCGGGGCCCAGGTCGGCTCCCTCGACGGCGATCTGGTGGCGAGCAATCCGCTGGAGTGGCTGGACGACAAGTTCGTCGCCTACCTCGAGGAGCGCCGCAGGGAGCCCAAGGACGACGTCCTCACCGCGCTGGCGACCGCGAAGTACCCCGACGGCTCCACGCCACCGGTCATCGAGGTCGTCCGCTCGGCGACGTTCCTGTTCGCCGCGGGTCAGGAAACCACCACCAAACTCCTCTCCGCCTCGATCAAGGTGCTCGGCGAGCGGCCGGACATCCAGGAGGCGTTGCGCAAGGACCGCAGCCGAATTCCGATCTTCGTCGAGGAGTCACTGCGGATGGACGCTCCCGTGAAGAGCCAGTTCCGGTTGGCGAAGAAGAACACCCATCTCGGTGACACCGACGTGCCTGCGGGCACCACCGTGATGGTCTGCCCCGGCGCGGTGAACCGGGACCCCGTGCGGTTCGAGAACCCGCACGACTTCAGCCTGGACCGCAAGAACGTGCGTGAGCACATCGCGTTCGGCCGCGGGGTGCACTCCTGCCCGGGTGGCCCGCTGGCCCGCGTCGAGGGCCGGGTCTCCGTGGAACGCATCCTCGACCGCATGAAGGACATCACCATCGACGAGCAGAAGCACGGCCCGGCGGGCGATCGCAGCTTCGACTACGAGCCCACCTTCATTCTTCGCGGGCTCACCGAGATCAACATCGAGTTCACGCCCGTGACCTAGGCGCCCGACCTCAAAGTCCGCACGGGAAAACGCGTTACGAGGGTACCCACGGCCGTTAGGCTGCAGGCGATGGCACATTCGCGAGGACGGGAGATGGCCGTGGCGACAGCGGCAAGGGCAGCGGCGCCGGTTCTGGGTGCGGCCCTAGTGGCAATGGCCACCGTGGCCGCACCTGCCGCTAGTGCGGCGGACCAGATGCGGATCGGGAACTACGAGGTTCTCAACGACCGCTGGAACGATCACTCGTGGGTGTGGTCGGTCAGCCACTCCTGCAAAGACGATCCCGAATGTGGCACGTACTTCGACGATCCGGTGCTCGCGCCCCATAGCGACAACCTCAACGTGATCGCCATTCCGCGGCCGCTGAAGAGTCAACGGTTCCAGAACACGGCGTTCTATGCCGACGGCAGGTACACCCTGACGGTCGACGTCATCGACGGGGTGCGCTGCGTCGGTTACAACCTGCCATCGCACGACGTCTACTCGTGGGACGCTGCGACGCTGGCAGGGACCATCGACTCGTCGTATGACGCGAGCTGCTACGGCGGACCCGGCGGCAACAGCACGTATACCTTTTCGCTGCAAAGGTTTTAAAGCGATTCTGGCGGTCAAACCAGCCCGGGATGCACACCGGGGATGAGCCCGGCGGCAGCTGCGACACGCTGCAGCAGCCGTCGTAGCGTGTCACGCTCCTCGGCAGACAGCGACGCGGCAATCTCGTCTTCGAGTTGGCGTCCCTGCTCGTGAAGCGACGGCAGCAAGCGGCGCGCCTTCGCAGTGAGCGTCACGGCAAAGGCGCGCCGATCGTCGGGGTGGGGCTGACGCTTGACCAATCCCCCGTGCTCCAGGTTGTCGATCACTACCACCATCGCATTGCGATGGATGCCCAAACGTTCCGATAACCGGCGTTGCGACTGTCCATCATCGGCAGCCAGTGCCAGCAGCACCGCGTAGGTCCGCGGCTGTGCGCCGATCGGCGCCAGCCGACGCTGAAAGTCGGTGGCGACGTGCGACCCGAGTTGAGCGAGCAAGAACGGTATGCGTTCGTCTAATTCGGCGATGCCAGCTGGCTCCTCACTCATGTCGCCAGAATAGCACTTGACATGATTGTCACATCTAGTGATGATCATATTCAGTGACTAAAAGGAGATTGACATGAAGCTCGTGATCTTCGGCGCCAACGGCCAAACCGGCCGGCTACTCACCAGCCAGGCCTTGGCAGCCGGGCATGAGGTGGTCGCGGTGACCCGCAATGAGCGCCAGTTCCCCATCGCGGGTGCGGGTTTGACCGTCGCCGGAGCGGACGTTCGCGACGAAGCCGCCGTTGCAGAGGTCATCGTTGGCGCCGATGCGGTGCTGTCGACCCTGGGCGTGTCCTTCACCCGTGAGCCCGTAGACACCTATTCGGTCGGCACCGCCAACATCGTGGCCGGCATGCGGAAAGCGGGGGTGCGCCGGTTGGCGGTGGTCAGTTCGACGGCCGCCTACCCCACCCGACGGACCCGCAGTCCGCTGTTGATCCGGCTGATGGAACCCATCATCACCCGCACCATCGGCAAGACCGTCTATCAGGACATCCGTTCCATGGAGACGATCGTGCGCGAGAGCGAGCTGGACTGGACCATCGTGCGACCGTCGGGACTCTTCGACCTGGCAGCGCCCACCGACTATCACGCCGGGCAAGTCGATCCGATCGGCGCTTTCACCGCGCGCATCGATCTGGCGCACTACCTGCTGGTGGTTGCCGACGATCCCGCCTTGGCCGGGAAGGCGGTCATCGTGTCGACCACCGAACACACACCGTCGGTATGGCAGATGATCGCACGCGAGGCCAGCGCCAAACCTGCCGACCCGAGCCCGACCGCAAACCGGGGGACGTCATGAGCGCAGCAGGCGAAGCCCAACCACGCGAACGAGATTCGCTAGAAACCGCAACCAGGCCGGTTCAACGGCCCGCCGACGTCATCGCGCGCAGTGCCCTGTTGGTCGGCCTGCTTTTCAGCGGTCTGTTCGCGGGCTTTCTCCTTGCCGTTCTCGTCCTGGAAGCCAGCATGCGAAGTCTCCCAGCCGCAGGCTACGTCGAGGTTCGCCACGTCGAACTCGCGCACCTCGACGACCTCGCGACGGTCCTGCTGCCGGTCGCGCTGCTGGCCACCGCGACGCTGGCCGTCATCACCGTGGTCCGGCGCGCGCCAGGGCGCTGGCTGGCGGTCACCGGTTTGGTCCTGCTCGCGGTGGCCTTGATCGTCAGTGTGCTCGTCAGCGTTCCCATCAACACCGAACAAGCAATGTGGTCGGCGCTTGCCCCACCGCTCGACTGGGCCGAGGTACGCGACCGCTGGCAGGTCGCCCATCTGGCGCGCACCATCGCCGCCTCCTGCGCATTCCTCGTCTTGGCCATGGCCGCCGTCACCCAGCGGCCCACCTCGACGCGGCGCCGGCGGCGGCCTAAACCTCTTGCCTAGCAACGTGTTCGGCCTCAGGGCCGGGCCGGATCGCATTCGAGCATCAACGCCCGTCTGCCACCCGGCCTAGATGTCGCCGCGCGTCCAGGCACTGGCGCCGTTGCGCGAGTCGCAGGACAGGAACAACCCGTCTGGAGCCTGGGCCATTTCACCGTCGCGCCCCGAGCAGTTGCTGCCCTCGAGTTTGACGCCGCGCAGTTCGGTGGACCGGAACCAGCGTGGCGCGTAGCGGCGCGGCGATCCGCAGAACACCAACCTGCCCCAGTCCGTCACCCCGAACACGTAATAGGTGGTGCTCTCACACGGAGCGCCGAGCACCGCCCCTGGCTGAATCCCCGGCACGCAGGCGGGTTCGTTGCATGAAGTCAGATCATCGGCGGGCGCAGGATCGGCCGGATCAGCCACCACCGGTGGAGCGGTGAACAACCCCGCGATCACCATGGCGGCAGCGGCAGCTACGACGAGTCGCACGGTAGCCACTCTCCCACAAAAGAGAGTGAAATTCTCTTGATCCGAGAAGATCTCGGTATCACGAACCCGCTGGTGAGGGCGGCGGAGGATGCCCCGGGCGGACCGTCGGAACCGCTCCCCCTCCATCGGAGGCAGTGTTATTCTCCTGTTTAAGAATGGCATTGCCACGGCAGTGTTCGGGCACGTCGATGATGGTATTCGAGGAGCAGGTCATGGTCGTAGCGAAGGTGATGTCGGGTGCCGCGCTGATGGCCGCTGCGATGACGGTGCTTTCGACCGCGCCCCAAGCCGGCGCCGAATACGAGCAGTACGCCATGAACGGCACGTTCTCCGTCGTCTCGAACGGCGAGTGGGCCAGGATGAACGATCGCTACCAGGACCAACCGTCGGTGCGAAGCACCTGGACAGTCACCAGCACGTGCACGACCGCAATCACGTGCGCGGGCAAGGTCACCAGCACACTGGGCTGGACCGAAGACATCTACACCACGATGGGCAACCTATGGTACGTCAAACACTATGTGCCCGACTGGATCCCGTGCCCGGACGGGGGCACGTCCCCTGGGCTTCAGGTGTACCGGATCTACCGCGCCAACGACGAGGGCATGTCCTACGCGGACTCGCCCAACTGGCTCGGCGAGGACGAGACCACGGGCGTCAGCGGCAACTGCGGCAGGAACCGCTCGCTCGTGATGAACCTGCCGGTCAAGCTCACCAAGATCGACTGAACCACAGCCGAACCGCACCACGTAGGCCCTGCCGTCAATCGGTGGGGCCTACGTGCGTGCGTGCCCTAGTGGGG
>NZ_JBOGDD010001041.1:0-1861 GCF_050701675.1 Mycobacterium sp.
GGGCGCGATGCCGCGGGCAAGGGCGGCACCATCAAGCGGTTCATGGAACACCTCAACCCCCGTGGGGCCCGCGTCGTCGCCCTGGAGAAGCCCACCGAGCGCGAACGCTCCCAGTGGTACTTCCAGCGCTACGTCAACCATCTGCCCGCCGCAGGGGAGATCGTGCTCTTCGACCGGTCCTGGTACAACCGGGCCGGTGTCGAGCGGGTGATGGGGTTCTGCAACCAGAAGCAGCACGCCGAGTTCATCCGCCAGGCACCGTTGTTCGAGCAGATGCTGGTCAACGACGGCATCAGCCTCACCAAGCTCTGGTTCTCGGTGACGCAGGCCGAGCAGCGCACCCGCTTCACCATCCGGCAGGTGGACCCCGTCCGGCAGTGGAAGCTGTCGCCCACCGACCTTGCCTCGTTGGACAAGTGGGGGGACTACACCGCCGCCAAGGAGGACATGTTCGCCTGGACGGACACCGAGATCGCGCCATGGACCGTGGTCAAGAGCAACGACAAGAAGCGCGCCCGCATTAACGCGATGCGACACATCCTCGGTAAGTTCGAGTACGACAACAAGGATCACGAGATCGTCGGCCACGCCGACCCGCTCATCGTGGGACGCGCGCTGGCCGACTGACCTGGGCCGACGCCCAGGACAGGAGGACGCGCCCGTGCGGTTCGTCGCGACTCTCCTGCTGTGGATCCTGACCACCGCCGCGCTGGCGGTAGCGGTCCCTGCGAGCTGGGCGCAGCACAACGTGGTCGACCGCAATGGATATTCGGCGCTCGCGACGTCGGCGGCGAAGGATCCGCGCGTGCAGCAGGCGATGTCGGACGAGCTGACGACACAACTGGTGAACCTGGCCGCCAACTCCGGCTACGACGTCAACGAGAACCTGCTGGCCGGGGCGGCCAGGGCCTACACCTCGGGTTCGGCGTTTCCCGGTCAGTTCGCCCTGGCGAACCAACTCGTGCACCGCTGGTTGTTCACCGACATCGTGAGCCAATCCGACGCCTCGGGTCGATGGGAGATCGACCTGTCACCGATGTTGTCCGACAGTTCATTTCAACAGACCCTTGCCGACTTCGGCATCAAGGCTCCGTCGAGCCTGACCATCCCGCTCACCAAGAACGTGTCGGACTCGGTGCGTCCCGGTCAGCTGCGAGACGTCGCGAAGTGGGGTCCGTGGGCCAGCGTCGGCGCAGTGATCCTCACCGGGGTGCTGGCACTTCTGACGTTGGCCGCAGCCAGGCAGCGCGGCAAAGCACTTGCCGCCCTGGGTGTCTCGGGGCTGATCGTCGGTGCTGCGGGATGGGCGGCGATCGAGGTCGGGCGACGGCGCGTCAACGACGCGCTCGACGCGACGTCGGGGGAGATTAGGAACCTCGCCGCCGCCATGGTCGAGCACGCCATCGGAAGCCTGCACCTCTGGCTGAATCTGACGATGGCCGCGGGCGCCGCGCTCGTCGTACTGGGTGTGCTCGCCTCGATGTTGGGCGGACTGCGGAAGAGGACGGTCAGGGAGCCTGCGCGTTAGTCAGGGTTCGATGACGTGTGACGGGTCGGGACGACGCTCGGGTGAGGCCTGGCTGTAATCGCCCCATGGGCCGTCGCGTCGCTCGACGGCGGAGCGGACGCCGTCGGTCTTGGCGGTGTCGATGAACTCGTGCGCCTCGGGGGTGTTGCGCATCAGGCCGTCGAGGATCCCGCCGAGCGTCTGCGTCGACGACAGCCCCATGTTCTCGTAGGCCTGGTTGACGATCAACTTCTGAGCCTGCAACTGCGACAGCGGGATTCGGGATAGCTTCGCGGCGATCTCGGCGACGCGTGCCTCGAGTCGCTCGAACGGGACGGACTCGTTGATCAACTC
>NZ_JBOGDD010001042.1:0-9345 GCF_050701675.1 Mycobacterium sp.
ACCGTAACCAACGCTGACATGGACCGGCAAGGGCGTCGCGTTCACGATCTGGCATCTTGTGATAGTCGGCGACTATGAAGGAGCGCAGATGAGAAGCGAAGTTTTGATGCAGCAGCTGGAATACTTGGCGGCACTCGCGAAGGCCAGGCACTTCGGTCGGGCGGCATTGGCCTGCAACGTCAGTCAACCGACCTTGTCGGTGGCCATCCGACGTCTGAAGCGCGGACTGGGCGTACGCCTGGTTCTGCGAGCACAGCGGTTCGAAGGCTTCACCGACGAAGGCATTCGTGTCGTGGCGTGGGCTCAGCGCATTCTCGCTGAACGCGATGAACTCCTCGCCGATGTCGAGCGTATGAGGGGCCGGCTTACGGCGGCCGCGCGCGTGGGTGCGATACCTACGTCGATACCATCGAGTCCGCTGCTCACTGCCCGATTTTTGCACGACAATCCGGCTGCATCGATCCGCATCGAAGCCAATTCGTCCCGGGAGATCATCGCTCGGTTGACGAACTTCGAGATCGACGCCGGTCTGACGTACCTGGACGACGATATCCCCTCTGACTTTCGGCGCATCGAGCTTTATCGCGAGCAGTACGTACTGCTCGCGTCTTCATCCCACCCGTTGATGGGGCAGGACGAGGTCCGCTGGGCCGATGCGGCGACACAGCCACGGTGCACTCTGACGACCGCGATGCGCAATCGACGAATCATCGACGCCAACATGGCCTTTGAAGGAGCAGATTTCGAGCCGGTGGTCGAAGCCGACACCGTGGGAGCACTGTTCGCCCACTTGACCAACACCGAGCTCGCCACCGTGGCATCGCACTCGTGGCTGTACGCCTTCGGATTGCCGCCCGGAATCTCGGCGCGGCCGCTTCGCAGGCATACAACGGGCCCCGCAGTCGGATTGGTCGTCCTCCACCGATCGTCGCCGGTGCGCTCGCACGGGCGGCCCGCGAGACGGATTTCACGGCGACCTTGCAGTCGACGCTCGATCGGTGGCTCTTGCCATGATCGCCGTGGAGATCTCGGCCGTGGAGACGCACGCCGCAACCGGAGAGGCCCTGGGACGAGGTTCTGCGTTCCACACGCCGGCGACGACCCCCGTGACGCGACGTTGGTCAGGGGGCGTCGCGTCGATGCTGACGCCCCGAGTCATTGGCCACACCACCAGCATTGACGTCCAGTGGTTCCTGTCGTTGCGACTCATCGCTTTTCACATCGAGTAGTGACAAACCGCGCACCCGCTGTGTAGCGTCACGCATCACAACTGAATACGCCGTTGATGCGCAGCGGGAGAACCTCCTTCGGGAGGCGCCGTAGGAGCAAATTCCTCCCCGGGAATCTCTCAGGCCCCAGTACCGCCGCGCGGAGGCAACTCTGGAGAACAGCACTGGTCACACGGCCGGTACTTACCGAAGGTGTAGAGCCCGCCGAAAGGCGTGCTCGGACTCTCAGGTTTCAGGACAGAGCGGGGAGGTGTCCCTTTAGCGATGTCCGGTGCGGTCCGGGCACTGTCGAAACCGGAGCCACCTTGTGTCAGCAAGTCCTCGCGTCACGGCGCAATCCGCCGCTTTATCAGGCGATTTTCCCTCCCGTCACATCGGTCCGACTGCGTCGGCGACGCAGCACATGCTCGACAGCCTGGGATATGACTCCCTCGACGCTCTGATCGACGCTGCGGTTCCCCAGCAGATCCGAAACCGCGAGGTCCTGGCCCTGCCTGCCGCGCGATCCGAACAGCGGGTCCTGTCCGACCTGCGCGCGCTGGCCGAGCGGAACGACACCCGCGTGCAGATGATCGGGCTGGGCTACCACGACACCATCACCCCGGCAGTGCTGCGCCGCAACATGCTGGAATCGCCGGCCTGGTACACCGCCTACACCCCATATCAGCCGGAGATCTCCCAGGGCCGGCTCGAAGCGCTGCTGACGTTTCAGCAGGTCATCGAGGATTTGACGGCGCTTCCGCTGGCGGGGGCGTCACTGCTCGACGAGGCCACCGCCGTGGTGGAGGCAATCCTGCTCATGCGTCGCGCCAACAAGGCCAAGTCCGACGTGGCCCGGATCGTGGTCGACGCCGAATGCCTACCCCAGACGCTGGCTGTGATTCGCGGGCGAGCTGCCGCGGTCGGTATCGACGTCCACGTCTCGGACCTCGGACACGGCCTGCCCGACGGGGATCTGTTCGGTCTCGTCCTTCAGGCACCGGGTGCCAGCGGCGTGGTCCGCAAACTTCGGCCGCTGATCACCGCGGCGCACGAGCGCGGTGCGCTGACCGCCGTCGCCGCCGACCTGCTGTCGTTGACCCTGCTGACGCCGCCCGGTGAACTGGGTGCCGACATCGCGGTGGGCTCCGCGCAACGCTTCGGTGTGCCGCTGTTCTTCGGCGGACCGCACGCCGGGTACATGGCCGTGCGCAGCGGTCTGGAACGGATGCTGCCAGGACGACTGGTCGGGGTCTCGATCGACGCTGACGGCGCCCCGGCCTACCGGCTCACGCTGCAGACCCGCGAACAGCACATTCGACGTGACAAGGCGACCAGCAACATCTGCACCGCGCAGGCGCTGCTCGCCAACGTGGCGGCGATGTACGCGGTTTACCACGGCCCAGAAGGGTTGCGCGCCATTGCCGAACGCGTGCACGCCCACGCCAGGACCATCGCGACGAGCTTGCACGCCGCGGGCCACCACGTGGTGCACGACGCGTTCTTCGACACCGTCCTGGTCCGTGTCGCCGGCCAGGCGCGCGACATCGTCGAACGTGCCGAACTCGCGGGCATCAACCTGCGTCTCGTCGATGCGAACCACGTCGCGATCGCCTGCGACGAGTGCACCACCGAGTCCGTGGTGGCGAAGGTCAACGCCGTGTTCGGTGGCCGCGAGCCGCGGGCCCTGGAGTGGCAGCTGCCGACCGCGGCGCTTCGCACGTCGGAGTACCTCCAGCACGACGTCTTTCACGCACATCGCTCGGAGACCGCCATGATGCGGTTCTTGCGGAAGTTGTCGGACAAGGACCTCGCCCTGGACCGCACGATGATCCCGTTGGGTTCGTGCACCATGAAACTCAACTCCGCCGTCGAGATGGAGCCCATCAGCTGGCCCGGCTTCGCGGGCATCCACCCGCACGCACCCCGGGATCAGACCCTGGGCTACCAGAAGCTGATCGCCGACCTTCAGAACTGGCTGGCCGAGATCACCGGGTATGACGATGTCTCGTTGCAGCCCAATGCCGGATCCCAGGGCGAGCTCGCCGGGTTGCTCGCCATCAAGGCCTACCACGAAAGCCGCGGCGGATTCGACAGGGATGTCTGCCTCATCCCGCAGTCGGCGCACGGCACCAACGCCGCCTCGGCGGTCCTGGCGGGCATGCGGGTCGCGGTGGTGGCGACCGCCGCCAACGGCAACATCGACCTGGATGATCTACAGGCCAAGCTGCAGGTTCACGACGGCTGCGTCGCCGCGATCATGCTGACCTACCCGTCGACGCACGGCGTCTACGAGGAGGACGTGCGCACCGTGTGCGAACTCGTCCACCAGGCCGGTGGTCAGGTCTACGTCGACGGCGCGAACCTCAACGCGCTGGTGGGTCTAGCCAAACCGGGTGAGTTCGGCGGCGACGTGTCACATCTGAACCTGCACAAGACGTTCTGCATCCCCCACGGCGGTGGCGGGCCCGGCGTGGGCCCTGTCGCGGTACGCGCGCACCTGGCGCCGTTCCTGCCCGGCGACCCCCTTGGCGACGGCACGGCGGGGAGTCCGGTGTCGGCGGCCAATCACGGGTCGGCGGGCATCCTGCCCATCACCTGGGCCTACATCGCGCTGATGGGCGCCCGCGGGCTGACCGATGCGACCAAGTCGGCGGTGCTCACTGCCAACTACCTTGCGACACGCCTCGATGCGCACTTTCCCGTGCTCTACACCGGGCCCACCGGCCTGGTCGCACACGAGTGCATCCTGGATCTGCGCATACTGACCAAGCAGACCGGCGTCACCGCCGAAGACGTCGCAAAGCGGCTGATCGACTACGGATTCCACGCGCCGACGCTCTCCTTCCCGGTGAACGGGACGCTGATGATCGAACCCACCGAGTCCGAGGATCTCGGTGAACTCGATCGGTTCATCGACGCCATGATCGCGATCCGCAGTGAGATCGACCGCGTCGGAGAGGGCGTGTGGCCACTGGAACGCAGCCCCCTGCGCCAAGCGCCCCACACCGCCGAGCAGATCACCGCCGACGACTGGGACCTGCCCTATTCGCGCCAGCTGGCCGCCTTCCCCGTCGCGTCCCTGCGGGCTGCGAAGTACTGGCCGCCGGTGCGCCGGATCGACGGCGTGCACGGCGACCGCAATCTGGTCTGCTCCTGCCCACCACCGGAAGCCTTTGAGAAAAACGATGATTCGGCTCCGATCGTCGAACTCCAGGAGGTCTTCGCATGAGCACCACGACGACGACGGTGTCCCCACTGCTGGCCGAACACCAAGCCCTCGACGCTCACTTCACCGACTTCGCCGGTTGGCAGATGCCGCTGAAGTACTCCAGCGAACTCGCCGAGCACCACGCCGTCCGATCCACCGCGGGATTGTTCGATCTGTCCCACATGGGAGAGATCTACATCAGGGGCACCCAGGCGGGAGACCTGCTCGACCACGCCTTGGCCGGCGAACTCTCGAAGGTCACCGTCGGTTGGGCGAAGTACTCCCTGCTGTGCGACCCCGCCGGCGGAGTCATCGACGACCTGGTGGTCTACCGACTCGCCGGAGACGAGTTCCTCGTGGTGGCGAACGCGTCCAACGCCGCGACCGTGTCCGGTGAACTCGTCGACAGGGCGAGGGGGCTCCACGTCGAGGTCGACGATCAGTCCTGCGGTACGGCCCTGATCGCCGTGCAGGGACCCAAGTCTGCGGACATCGTCACCCGGCTCGTCCCAGGTGAGCAGGCGTCGCTCGTCGAGTCCCTGAAGTACTACGCCTCGACCCCGGCGGAGGTGGCCGGGATCGACGTCCTGCTGGCACGTACCGGCTACACCGGCGAAGACGGGTTCGAACTGTACGTGCCCAACCATCAGGCAACCCGACTGTGGCAGGAACTGCTGTCGGTCACCACCGAACATGGCGGCACCGCAGCAGGACTCGCATGCCGCGACAGTCTGCGCCTGGAGGCGGGCATGGCGCTCTACGGTCAGGAGCTGACCCGCGAGACGAACCCCTTCGAAGCCGGGTTGGGTCGCGTGGTGAAGCTGGACAAGCCCTTCGTGGGCAGAGACGCGTTGCGGCAGGCCTCCGAGAGGCCGATCGAGCGCCGACTCGTCGGGCTCGTCGGCACGGGCAGGCGTGCCGCCCGCGCCGGACACACGCTGTACGGTCCCGCGGGCCACGAACCGATCGGCACCGTCACCTCCGGCGCACTGTCCCCGACACTGGGCTACCCCGTGGCCCTCGCCTACCTCGACACGGCGTTCGCCGAGCCCGACACCGAGGTGACCGTCGACATCCGCGGCACCAAACAACCGTTCACCGTGTCGCGTACCCCGTTCTACCGCCGGTCCTGACCGCATACTTCAAGGAGCCACCATGCCCAACCCCGCCATCCCCGATGATCGTGGTTACACCGAAGAACACGAGTGGGTTTCGCTGCTACCGGGTGCCGACCTGCCCGACGGGCCGGTGCGCGTCGGCGTCACGTCGATCGCCACCGAATCACTCGGTGAGCTCGTCTACGTCGACCTGCCCGAGGTGGGCGCCGAGATCGTCGCAGGCGAGTCGTGCGGCGAAGTCGAGTCCACCAAGACCGTGTCCGAGCTCTATCCGCCCGTCAGCGGCCGGGTGGTCGAGGTCAACGACGCCGTCCTGAGCGACCCCAGCATCATCACCGCAGACCCCTACGGCCAGGGCTGGTTGTTCGCCGTGCAGGCGACCGCCACTGGAACCCTCCTGACCGCCAACGAGTACGCCGAGAAGAACGAGATGAACGCATGAGTGTCCTGAACCAGCAACTGGCGGAATACGATCCCGACGTCGCGACCCTGATCGACAAGGAGCTGCAGCGCCAGCGCACCGGTCTCGAGATGATCGCCTCGGAGAACCACGCACCGCTGGCGGTCATGCAGGCGCAAGGCTCGGTGCTCACCAACAAGTACGCCGAGGGTTATCCGGGACGTCGGTACTACGGCGGCTGCGAGCACGTCGATGGCATCGAGCAGCTGGCGATCGACCGCGTCAAGGCGCTCTTCGGCGCCGGGTACGCCAACGTCCAGCCCCACTCGGGTGCCACCGCCAACGCCGCGGTGATGCATGCTCTGATCAAGCCAGGCGACACGATTCTCGGACTGTCCCTGGCGCACGGGGGACACCTCACCCACGGGATGAAGATCAGCTTCTCCGGCAAGCTGTACACCGTTGCCGCCTATGGTGTCTCGGAGAAGGACTACCTCATCGACATGGACGAGGTCGCCGCCGCCGCGCGCGAACACCGTCCGCAGCTCATCATCGCGGGGTGGTCGGCCTACCCCCGACAGCTGGACTTCGCGCGGTTCCGCGAGATCGCCGACGAGGCGGGCGCATACCTCATGGTCGACATGGCCCACTTCGCCGGCCTGGTCGCCACGGGCCTGCATCCCTCGCCGGTGCCCCACGCGCACGTGGTCACCTCCACGACGCACAAGACCCTCGGTGGCCCCCGTGGTGGCATCATCCTGACCAATGACGCCGACATCGCCAAGAAGATCAACTCGGCGGTGTTCCCCGGTCAACAGGGCGGCCCGCTGGAACACGTGATCGCCGGCAAGGCAACGGCCTTCAAGATGGCCGCCGAGCCCGAGTTCGTCGAACGTCAACAGCGCTGCATCGACGGTGCCAGGATAATCGCCGAACGCCTCAGCGCCGCAGAAGCCAAGGAGGCGGGTATCTCCGTGGTCACCGGCGGCACCGACGTCCACCTGGTCGTCGTCGACCTACGGGACGCCGCCATCGACGGTCAGCAGGCGGAGGATCGACTCGACGCCATCGGGATCACGGTCAACCGCAACGCAGTGCCGTTCGACCCGCGCCCTCCGATGGTGACGTCGGGGCTGCGCATCGGCACGCCCGCGTTGGCCGCCCGCGGCTTCGGCACCGAGGACTTCGCGACCGTCGCCGACCTCATCGCCCGTGCGCTGGTCGCCGACGAGGGTTCCGACACTAAGGAACTCGCCGCCCAGGTGCGCTCGCTGGCCGACGCATACCCGCTCTACCCGGGCCTGTAGGACCATGACCATCAGCGTGTTCGACCTGTTCTCGGTGGGCATCGGACCGTCTAGCTCGCATACGGTCGGTCCGATGCGTGCCGCGGCGCGGTTCGTCGACAATCTGCGGGTGCTGGCCGCGCTCGAGGACGTCACCTGCGTGAGCGTCGACCTCTACGGATCCCTTGCCGCCACGGGCGCAGGGCACGGCACCCTTCCCGCGGTCCTGCTGGGTCTCGAGGGCTGCCGTCCGGAGGAGATCGACACCGACGACATGGAAGGTCGTCTGCAGGCCATTCGTGACACGGGCCGGATCTGCCTCGGCGGCGAGCGCTCGATCGCCCTGGCCGAAGACGAGATCAACCTTCACCCCCAGACCAGTCTTCCGTTCCACCCCAACGGGATGCGGTTGACGGCGTTCACCGGCGATTACGCCGAAGTGCACCGCCAGACGTACTTCTCGATCGGTGGCGGGTTCGTCGTCACCGAGGCGGAGAGCGGGCAGCAGTCAGCCGCACCGAGCCAGGGCGCGGTGTCGTTCGGTTCGGCAGCCGAACTGCTCGCCCTGGCGGAGACCCATGGGTCGTCGGTGGGCGACGTCATGTTCGCGCACGAGCGCGCTCTGCGCCCCGAATCCGAGATCCGCGACCGGCTGCTGCACATTCGCGACGTGATGATCGAGTGCCAGAATCGCGGCATGCGGCGCGACGGTTTGCTGCCCGGCGTGCTGCAGGTGCGCCGCCGCGCGCACCGCTGGTTCGAGCAGTTGCAGGCCGAGGATCCGGACCGCAAGCCCGAATTCGCCGAAGACTGGGTCAATCTCGTCGCGTTGGCGGTCAACGAGGAGAACGCCTCCGGCGGACGGGTCGTCACCGCACCGACCAACGGCGCGGCAGGCATCATCCCCGCCGTGCTGCACTATGCGCTGCACTACACCAAGGCCGGTGTCCGCGACCCGGACGGCACCGCCGTGCGCTTCCTCCTAACCGCAGGCGCGATCGGTTCGCTGTGCAAGGAACGCGCGTCGATCTCGGGCGCGGAGGTCGGTTGTCAGGGCGAGGTCGGCTCGGCGGCGTCGATGGCCGCCGCGGGGCTGGCCGAAATCCTGGGTGGGACACCGCAACAGGCCGAGAACGCCGCCGAGATCGCCATGGAGCACAGCCTGGGGCTGACGTGTGATCCCATCGCCGGACTGGTCCAGGTGCCCTGCATCGAGCGCAACGCGATCTCGGCGGGCAAGGCCATCAATGCGGCCAGGATGGCGCTGCGCGGTGACGGCACCCACCGGGTCAGTCTCGACCAGGTTCTGGAAACCATGCGCGTCACCGGCGCGGACATGCTGACCAAGTACAAGGAGACCTCGATGGGTGGTCTCGCGATCAACGTGTCGGTGAGTTTCGTCGAATGCTGATGAGGTGAGCGTGTCTGACGAAGAGGACAAGACGATCGGTTCGGCGCGGGTGAAGCGTGGGATGGCCGAGATGCTCAAGGGCGGCGTCATCATGGACGTCGTCACACCCGAGCAGGCCCGTATCGCCGAGGGCGCTGGAGCCGTCGCGGCCATGGCACTCGAGCGGGTGCCCGCCGACATCCGCGCCCAGGGCGGGGTGTCACGAATGAGCGACCCCGACATGATCGAAGGCATCATCGCCGCGGTCACCATCCCGGTGATGGCCAAGGCCCGGATCGGTCACTTCGTCGAGGCGCAGATCCTGCAGAGCCTGGGCGTCGACTACGTCGACGAGTCCGAAGTGCTGACTCCGGCGGATTACGCCAATCACATCGACAAGTGGAAGTTCACCGTCCCGTTCGTGTGCGGTGCCACCAACTTGGGCGAGGCGATGCGACGGCTCACCGAGGGCGCGGCGATGATCCGTTCCAAGGGCGAGGCCGGCACCGGCAACATCGTCGAGGCCGTCCGCCACCTGCGTTCGATCCTGGGCGACATCCGCAAGCTCACCGTGGCCGACGAGGCCGAGCTGTTCGGCTGGGCCAAGGAGCTGCGCGCGCCGGTTGAGCTCGTGCACGAGGTCGCCGAGCGCGGCGAGCTGCCCGTGCCGCTGTTCTGCGCGGGCGGTATCGCCACCCCGGCTGACGCCGCGCTCGTGATGCAGCTCGGCGC